>JASLBJ010000009.1 GCA_030146725.1 Sphingomicrobium sp.
CTCGGCGCGGCCGTCGGTCGCCGCGGAGCCAGCGTCCCGGTCCCGCCCGCGCTTCTCAAGCTCGGTGCCGGCGCCGACCGGCAGCTGCGCGGCGACCGGGCCAAGCTGACCCCCGACCGAGCCGCCTATTTCTGCCATCCCGACTGGGTCGTCGACGCCGCCCGAGCCGTCCCCGCCGAGCTGTGGCGGCCGCAGATCGCGACCCCCGACGGCCTTGCCGCCACCGCCCAATGGTACCGCGCCCAAGGCTGGCTCTGAACGCCCTCATTGCGCCCCATTGCGTTGCGAAAGCGGTGGCCCGCCACTAGACGAGCCGCCAGATGACCGACCGCGACGAGACCGCCGCCAAGATCCACGCGCTGATCGAGCCGTTCAACAAGAAGGGCATCGCGGTGACCGAGGGCACGCGCTTCGCCCAGGACCTCGAATGGGACAGTTTGACGGTGATGGACTTCGTCGCCTCGGTCGAGGACGAGTTCGACATATTGATCAGCATGAACCGGGCCGCCGAGATCGAGACGGTCGGCCAGCTGGTCGACTCGGTCGGGCAGCTCCAGAGCGAGCGGTGAGCGACCTCTTCTCGAAGTTCGACCCGCTGATCGAGCAGCGCGAGACGCTGCTCGAAACCGGCCTTACCGACCCGTTCAACCTGGTCATGGAGCGGGTCGAGAGCCCGACCGTGGCGATCTGCAACGGGCGGCGGACGATCCTGCTCGGAACCTATAATTACATGGGCATGACCTTCGACCCCGACGTGGTCGCCGCGGGCAAGAAGGCGCTCGACGAGTTCGGCTCGGGCACCACCGGCAGCCGGGTCTTGAACGGCACGTACTCGGGCCACCGGGCCGTGGAGCAGGCGCTTCGCGATTTTTACGCGATGGACCATGCGATGGTCTTCTCGACCGGATATCAAGCGAACCTCGGAGTGATCTCGACCCTCGCCGGAAAGGACGATTTCATCGTCCTCGACATCGACAGCCATGCCTCGATCTACGACGGCTGCGCTCTGGGCAACGCGCAAATCGTCCCGTTCCGTCACAACGACGTCGAGGCGCTCGAAAAGAGGCTCAAGCGGATTCCCGCCGGGGCCGGCAAGCTGGTCGTGCTCGAAGGCGTCTATTCGATGCTCGGCGACGTCGCGCCGCTCAAGGAGATGGTCGCCGTCGCCAAGGCCAATGGCGCGATGGTGCTGGTCGACGAGGCGCATTCGATGGGCTTCATCGGCGAGAATGGCCGCGGGGTTGCCGAGGCGCAGGGCGTCATCGACGATGTCGACTTCATCATCGGCACCTTTTCCAAATCGGTCGGGACGGTTGGCGGATTTTGCGTCTCCAATCACGCGAAGTTCGAGATCCTGCGGCTGGTGTGCCGCCCCTATGTGTTCACCGCATCGCTTCCGCCCTCGGTGGTGGCGACCGCGGCGACCTCGATCCGCAAGCTTATGGGCGCGGCGGACAAGCGCGCGCACCTGTGGGAGAACAGCAAGCGGCTGCACGCCGGTCTCAAGGAGCTCGGCCTGACGCTTGGGACCGACGAGCCCCAGTCGGCGATCATCGCGGTCATCATGCCCGATCTCGAGACCGGCGCGGCGATGTGGGAAGCCCTCTTGCATGAGGGCCTGTACGTCAATCTCGCCCGCCCGCCGGCAACGCCCGGGAACATGACGCTGCTGCGCTGCTCCCTGTGCTCGGAGCATTCGAGCGAGCAGGTCGGCCAGATCCTCGGGATGTTCGCGGCCGCGGCAAACGCGAGCGGTCTGAATCGGTGATGCAAAGTCCGCTTCCGCGTTACGCTGGGCAGGTCTAGACTGACGGCATGAGGCCTGCCGCAGAGGAATTGCAGTTCGACTGGCGCCGCGGGGGCACCGCCGGCATGGCGCTCGTCGGCGCCCTGTTCCTGATGACGCTGGTCATCCTGGTCTCGCTGTCCAACGATAACCGTGAGCGCGCGCTCGCTGCCGAACGTCGCGCTTATGACGTTGCGCTGGTCGTCCGCAGCATCGATGCGAGTATCTCCCGCGCCGAGTCCGCGCTTGGCCGCTTCGTTCTCGACGAGGAGGTGAAGAGCAGCGGAAGCATCTATTACTATCAGTGGCGCCTCGCCGGGACGCAGATCAGCCGGCTCAAGGTCCTGCTTCGCGGCCGACCCGAGCAGCAGCCGCGGATCGAACAGCTTCAGCAGCTCTATTCCAAGCGCGGCGAGGAGCTGGCGCTTGCCGCGCGGGCGGCCTCGGCGAAAAACGGCCAGGTCGGGATCAACTATTTCTACATCGCCGGCCAGGACGACGAGAACGATCAGAACACCGGCCGCTTACTGGAGCGGAAGCTCGACGAGATTGCCGACAGCGAGCGGCTCGCCCTTCGCGAACGCATCAATCAGAGCCGAATTTTTTCCGCCCGTGCCGACCAGCTGACCAATTACCTGAGCTGGCTCGGGATGATTGTCGGCCTCGGCGCGATCTTCCTCGGCGTCGTCTCCTTCCAGGCGCTGCGCCAGTTCGCCTATGCAAGACGGCTTGCGGAGAGCGAGTCGGAACGCGCCGAAGTGCTCGAGCAGGCCGTCGCCGAGCGCACGCAGGAGCTTCAGGAAGCCAATGAGGCGCTCCGTGCCGAGGCCGTCGAGCGACAGCATGCCGAAGCGCAGCTGCGCCAGGTGCAGAAGATGGAAGCGGTTGGTCAGCTGACCGGCGGAATTGCCCACGATTTCAACAATATGCTTGCGGTGGTG
Organism: Sphingomicrobium sp.; assembly: GCA_030146725.1. GTDB lineage: Bacteria > Pseudomonadota > Alphaproteobacteria > Sphingomonadales > Sphingomonadaceae > Sphingomicrobium. The sequence goes on from JASLBJ010000009.1 coordinate 2,728, forward strand.
GTCGGCGGGATCGACCTTGCCAAGCGCCGGCTCAACGGACCACGGCGCGAGGTGCTGACCCACCTCACCAACGCGATGGAAGGGGCGACCCGAGCGGCCGCACTTACCCGCCGGCTCCTGTCCTTCGCCCGGTCCGAACCCCTGCTACCCGAGCGGGTCGACAGCAGCGCCCTGGTCCAGGGAATGTCCGATCTGCTCGACCGCACGCTCGGCGAACGAATCCAGGTCGAGGTTCACCTCGCCCCCGACACCTGGCCGGCCTATGTCGACGCGCACCAGCTTGAGAACGCGATCGTCAACCTTGCGGTCAACGCGCGCGACGCGATGGACGGCACCGGCCTGCTCCACATCAGCACGCGCAATGTGATGCTCAGCGCCAATCAGGTCGGCGACGTGCAGCCAGGCGAATATGTCCAGATCAGCGTGACCGACAGCGGCTGTGGAATGCCCTCCGATGTGCTCGACCGCGCCTTCGAACCCTTCTTCACGACCAAGCCCGTCGGCAAGGGCACCGGCCTTGGCCTCAGCCAGATTTTCGGCTTCGCTCATCAATCAGGCGGCGAGGTCGGGATCGAGAGCCAGGTCGGCCTCGGAACGACGGTCTCGATATATCTGCCGCGAAGCGCGGCCGCCGAAGCTCCGGTCCGGCTTCACCCGACGACCCAGCGCACCGAGTCCGACATGCATGTGCCCGGCGCGCGCATCCTGCTGGTCGAGGACGATCCCCGGGTTCGGGCCGCGACCGTCGGGGCGCTCGAGGACCTCGATTATGAGCCCGTCGCCTGCTCGAGCGGAGCCGAGGCGATCAGTCTGTTCGAGGCCAATGAGTACGACCTCGTCATCAGCGACGTGATCATGCCCGAAATGACCGGGCCCGAGCTCATCCGCTACCTCAAGGCAGAGCATCCGGATACGTTCGGGGTGTTGTTCGTCACCGGCTATGTCGGGGACGGTGAGACCGACGACCTCGTCGGCTACGAACTGTTGCGCAAGCCGTTCACCGTCGGCGGGCTGGCCACCGCAGTATCGGCCGCGATTGCCCGGCGTCCGAGCGAACCGCCGCGAAGCACGGCATCCGCAACCGGCTGACCCCTTACTTCTTGCG
>JASLBJ010000037.1 GCA_030146725.1 Sphingomicrobium sp.
GAACGGTTTCCGGCACTGTCGCCGATGTTGATCTTGCGCGGCTTCATCGCCTCGGGGATCTCGCGCACCAGCTCGATCGCAAGCAGACCGTCGCGCAAGTCGGCACCACGCACCTGGACGTGGTCGGCAAGTGCGAAACGACGCTCGAACGAGCGGTTGGCGATCCCGCGATAGATGTAGTCCGTGCTGTCATCCTGGCCCGTCTCGTTCTTGCGGCCGGTGACGATCAGCACGTTCTGCTGCGCGGTGATGTCGATTTCCTGTGGCTTGAAGCCGGCGACCGCAAGCTCGATGCGATATTCATGCTCGCCCGAGCGGATGAGGTCGAATGGCGGGTAATTCTCGCCAGCCTGGCCGGTGTTGTTCTCGAGCATGTCGAACAGCCGGTCGAAGCCGACGGTGGAGCGCCGATAGGGCGCAAAGTCGAAAGCGCTACGCATGTCATTGTCCTCCAAGTTTGAGCGACTGGCGGAGCGGGAGCGTGCGTGTCTCCCGCACCGTCGCCGGACCCAAATCGGCGTCCGGCGACGCAGATTTTGGTAGCGGTTTTTCTGGTTTCAAGACCCTGCAAAGCTTGTTCGTACGGCTTGAGCGACTACGCTCGATCGTTGAAAAGTTGGGGGCTGACCAGCATGCACAGACGCACGTTTCTTGGCTTCGCCGCAGCACTCGCCGCGGCCCCTGCCCTGGCTCAGGACGACCGCCGCTATGGGCTCCCTGCGGGTACCCGACCATTCGGTCCCGAGGTCTACCGCGAGCGTCGCGCACGGCTGATGGCGCAACTGGGCGGCGGGGTTGCGGTCGTCTATGGCCCCGCGACGATCGACCTCGGAGCGACCGTTGCACCCGTCGATCGCAACCAGAGCGACTTTGCCTACCTCACCGGAATTCTCGATGAGCCCGGGGCCGCGTTGCTGCTTGCTCCGGGCGAGCGCACGCACCGCGAATTCCTGTTCCTGCCGGCTCGTGATCCCGAGACCGAGCGGTGGGAGGGCAGCCGGTTGCCGATCGGGCAGGAACTGCGCGCACGCTCCGGCTTCACGAAGGTCCAGCGCATCGCCGGGCTTGGACCGATGCTTACGAACGCAGTGTCGCGGGCGGGCGCCATGCACTATCTTGGCCCGCTGGTCGGTCCCGATTTTCCGGTGCCGCGCGAGCTCGATATCTATGGCCGGGTCGCGGCGCGGGTGCCGGGCAGCAGGATCGTCAACAGCGCCGGCCTCGTCCAGGCGATGCGGCTGGTGAAGGAACCGCGCGAGCTCGCGCTGATGCGCCGCGCAATCGCCGCCACCGAACGCGGGATGCGTGCGGCCATGCGTGCTGCCCGTCCTGGGATGCGTGAGTTCGAGCTGAAGGCGATCATCGAGAACGAATTCCGCGCGGCCGGCGCCCGCCGCCTGGCTTTTGCGTCGATTGTCGGCGTCGCGCGGAACAGCGCGGTGCTGCACTATGTGGGCGGCGACAATGTGATCCGCGCCGGAGACATGATCCTGTGCGACATCGGCGCGGAGGTCGATTTCTACGCCGCCGACATTACCCGCAGCTTTCCCGTCGACGGCCGCTTTTCTCCCGAGCAGCGGCAGGTGTACGAGACGGTGCTGGCCGCGCAGGACGCGGCCGCCGCGCGGCTTCATCCCGGGGCGCATTATGAGGATCTGCAGGCGGCGGCCGATGCGGTCATGACCCGCTCGGGCCGCCGTGATGATTTCTGGCACGGGCTCGGCCATTTCGTCGGTCTCGATGTGCACGACGTCGGCGATTACGCGAAGCCGCTGCCGGCTGGCGCGGTGCTGACGATCGAGCCCGGAATCTATTTGCCCGAGCGCAACTTCGGGGTCCGGATCGAGGACGAGTATCTGGTCACGCCGGGCGGCGCGGAGCACCTCTCCCGAGCCATCCCGCGCACGGTCGCCGAAGTCGAAGCGGCAATGGCGCGGTAGACACAAGAAAGCCGGGCGACCGCGTGACCGCCCGGCTTCCTGTTCGTCGCTCCGTGGAAGCTAGATGCGGCTCAGTTCGGGGTTGTACTGAGTCGTGTTCTGGCCGGTCGTGGACTGGCCCTGCTGCGGCTGCTGACCCTGGTTCTGGCCGGCATGCTGCAACTTCTCGTCGGCCTGCTCGAGCAGCTGGTCCTTCTTCTCGCCCAGCGTGGACGCGATCTGGTCCTTTTGCTCGGAAGCCGCGTCGCGGGCCTTTTCGCCGAGGCTACCGAGCTTGTCCTGCTCGGTGCGGGTGATCGGCAGGCCCGAGCCAAGTGCCGCGCCGACCGCAGCCGCAAGGATCCCACCGACCAGCGGATTGCTGGCGTAGAAGTCCTGCGTCCTCTGCGTCGCCGCGGACGCTGCCGCGGTGGCCTTGTCGCGACCAGCCGAGCCTGCCTGGCTGGCCGAGTCCGACCATGCGCGGCGCTTGTCGCGGAACGAGTCGGTCATGCTGTCGAGGCGCTGACGGAACCCGCCCTCGTCCTCGTCGTGGCCGCGCTCGACCATCAGGAAGTTGGCGCGGGCAAGGTCGCGACGGCGCTGATAGGACGTCTGGTCCTCGTCGTCGCGCATCTCGACCGACGACATGTGGCTGACATAGTCGCGGTGATGGACGTCATAGTCGTAGTCGTAATCGTCCTGGTCGCGGCCGCCGAATGCCTTTGATTTGCCCGACTTGACGTCCGGGAACTTGGAGTCCTTGTCGCTCACCAGCCAGATGGCTCCAGCGGCGATCAGGCCCAGGGCGATCGGATTGCGACGGGCGCCGTCGACCAGCATCCGTGCATCGACGTTGTTCTCGTCGGCCTTGTCGAGCAGCGCGTTGAACACGTTGCGCGCGGTCAGCTGATTGCCGATCTTGTCGACCGTGCGGCTCATGTCATCCTGCGTGCGGCGGATCTCGCG
>JASLBJ010000039.1 GCA_030146725.1 Sphingomicrobium sp.
TGCCGCCTTATTCATGCGTCCCAACACCATGATTTGGCCGCAAATCAAGCCGAGAGAGGCAGGCTGACGGCATGTCCCTGCACCCCTCGCAGCGGTGCCGTCCCTGTGCCTACATCAAGCGGTGAGCTTAATCATGCTGAAATCGTCGTTTCCGGTCCTGGCCGCAGCCTTTGCGGCAACGCTGCCCGGCGCTGCGCATGGCGCCGTCCTCGGACAGGACGCGCGCGCCTGCATGACCGGCAAGCCGTCGGTGCTGGTGCGGGTCAGCGGGTTCAAGACGGCCGCGGGAACCGTCAAGATCGGCGTCTATCCGGCCGAAAGCTACCTGCACAAGCGGGGCACGGTCAGCAAGGATACCCTTCCCGTGCGCTCGATGGGAGCAATGGACGTGTGCCTGTCGGTGCCCCGCTCCGGACGCTATGCGGTCGCGGTCTATCACGACCTCAACGGCAATGGCGACAAGGACGCCAGCGACGGTGCCGGTTACTCCAACAACCCGCCGCTTTCGCTGACCAATCTCAAGCCCGGGTTCGGCCGCACCGCGATCGTCGTCGACGGCGCCCCGCGGCGGGTCGGGGTCGTGCTCCAGTACCGCAGGGGCCTGTCGGTCGGACCAGTGAACGGCTGATGGCGCGGCCGCGGATCGCACTGCTCTCCAATCCCAAGTCGACCGGGAACCTGGCGCAGCTTCCGCTTATCCGCGAGTTCTGCAGCGAGCATCCGGATATTTTCCACTACGAGGTCGAAAAGGCCGATCAGGTCGGCGAGGCGCTTCGGACGATCGCCCGGGTGCGGCCGAAGCTGCTGGTGATCAATGGCGGAGACGGGACGGTCCAGGCGGCGCTGACCGAGCTCCACAATGGCGGGCATTTCGGTGACCGCACGCCGCCGGTCGCGGTGCTGCCAAGCGGCAAGACCAACCTCATTGCCATCGACCTCGGCGCGCAGGGCGATCCGATCGTTGCGCTTTCACGGCTGCTCCACCTCGCCCAGTCGGACCTCACGCCGCACATCGTCGCGCGCGAACTGATTGCGCTGCGCTGCGGACCGGCCGAGCAGGTACCGGTGATCGGCATGTTCCTCGGCGGCGCGGGGCTTGCCGACACGATGCTCTATTGCCGCGAGAAGATCTATCCGCTCGGGCTGCCCAACGGTGTCAGTCATGTGATCACTGCGCTGGCCCTGCTTGCACGAATGATGCTGCGCCTGGGCGGAAGCGGGCTGCCGCCGGCGCCGCGACCGATGCAGGTGTCGTTCCCGGGCAAGGCCTTGCTGTCGGGGCGCTTCTCGCTGCTGGCGGTGACCACGCTCGAAAAATTGCTGCTGTCGGGCGAGTTCGCGAGCCGCACCGGCGTCAAGCGGGGAGCGCTCAAGCTGCTTGCGGTCGAGGAGCGGCCGGCGTCGGTGCTGCGGGCGTTTGCCGCCAGCCTGATGGGCAAGCTTGGCCACACCAAGATGCGCGGCGTGCATTTCGAGGAAGCCGACGAAATCAGCATCGAGGGCGAGAGTTCGCGCGTGATCCTCGACGGCGAGATGTTCCGCGCCGAGATCGGTTTTCCGATCCTGCTCAGGCCCGCGCCGCCCCTGTCGTTCGTGCGCCTCGCCTCCTAGCAGCCGCGTGACGGCGCTCGAAGGCCTCGTTGCGGCCGAACTCTGCCAGCACGTCGATCCGCGCGTCGCGGGGCTCGCGCAAGCGGTTGCGGAACGGTACGGGGCAGCGTCGCGGGCGGTCCTGTTCTACGGATCGTGCCTGCGCGAGAAGCAGCTAGACGGGCTGATGCTCGATTTCTACCTGATCGTTTCCGATTATCGCGCTGCCTACGGCAAGAGCTGGATGGCGGCGGCCAACCGGCTGGTGCCGCCCAATGTGTTCCCGTTCGAGGCTGACGGGCTGACGGCCAAATATGCGGTGCTGAGCGAGGCCGACTTCGCCGCGCTCAATGGTCCGGAGACGCGCAGCGTGTCGGTGTGGGCGCGCTTCGCCCAGCCGTCGCGGCTGGCGTGGGTGGCGGACGACGAGGCTCGGAGAAACACAATTGCAGCGGTTGCGCGGGCTGCGCCGACGCTGTTGTGGGCCGCTGGACCGCTGCCCGGAGAGGAGCCGCTGGAGCTGTGGCGGCGGGCGTTCGCGCTGACCTATTCGGCGGAGTTGCGGGCCGAGCGCACGGCTCGGGCAAGCTCCGTCGTCGACACCGATCCCGAGCGCTTTTCCCGCTTCAGCGCCCCTGCCCTTGCTGCTGCGGCCGCGATCGAAGCGGTGCGGCCAGGCTGGGGACGGCGGCGGATCGAGGGCAAGGCGCTGTCGGTGGTGCGGCTGGCAAAGGCGAGCGCGACGTTCGCGGGCGGGGTCGATTACATTGCGTGGAAGATCAATCGCCATGCGGGAACGGCGATCGCGATCAAGCCGTGGCAGCGCAAGTGGCCACTGCTTGCGGCGATCAGCCTGCTGCCGCGGCTGATCCGTTCGGGGGCGATCCGGTAGTAGTTACTGCGACTGAGCAGGACGGCGCCGGCCCGCGCTGAGTCTTTGTGGGGTGAAGACGGCACCGGCCCGCACCCCCACCCGGCCACCCACAGGATCATACTGGATGGGTGGCCGGGTGGGGGTGCGGGCCGGTGCCGCCTACTAACAAAAGCGCAGCCGGTGCCGTACTTCCAAACAAAAGACTTACGGTGCCGTCTAACTGGAAGAGCCTCTGACCTCGCGGTAGCGGCTTTCCGCCTGCGCCATATAGTCGCGGGTGATCGGGACGGCCTGACGGTCGCGGACGTACTGGACCTGATAATTGCACATCGACCCGGCTTCGAACGCGACGACTCCGCCGGCGAGGTAGAATTCCCACATGCGGAAGAAGCGCTCGTCGTACATCGCCTCGATCCGGGCGCGTGCGGCGGTTGCGCGGGCGAGCCAGTGGCGCAGCGTCAGCGCGTAATGGACTCGGAGGTTCTCGACGTCTGCGGCGACCAGGCGGGATTTCTCGCTGGCGGCAACGATCTGGCTCAATGACGGGATGTGGTAGCCGGGGAAGATCCACTTGTCGGTGAACGGGTCGGGCGCGGCCTTGGCATTGCCGAGCTTGCCGATGGTGTGGAGCAGCATGACGCCCTGGGAGCTGAGCAGGTCGCGGCAATGCGCGAAGAACTCCTCATAATGGGCGAGGCCGACATGCTCGAACATGCCGACCGAGACGATTCGGTCGAACTGGCCGGTGACGTGGCGGTAGTCGATCAGCTCGAATTGCACATGGGCTGACACTCCGGCCGCGTCGGCGCGGCGGCGGGCAACCTTGAACTGTTCCTCCGAAAGGGTGACTCCGAGCACGTCGACCCCAGCTGCCGCGTGCATGGTCAGCGCCATTCCGCCCCACCCGCAGCCGATGTCGAGCACGCGCTGGCCGGGTTCGAGCGCGAGCTTGGCGATGATGTGGGCTTTCTTGTCCGACTGCGCCTGGTCGAGGCTGTTGGCGGGGTCGGTGAAGTAGGCGCAGCTGTACTGCCGGTCCTCGTCGAGGAAGGTTTCGTAGAGGTCGTCCGAGAGGTCGTAGTGGTGGGCGACGTTGCGGCGCGACCTGGTCGCGGGGTTGCGGCGGAGCAGCGCCTTGAAACGGCTCATCTTGCCCTTGCGCAGCGCACGGCGGCCGCGCCCGCCCTCCTCCCAGCGGTTGGCGCCGATGACCAGTTCGAGCAGGTCGAGGATATTGCCGTCCTCGATGATCAGGCGGCCGTCCATGTAGGTCTCGCCGAGGCCGAGGCGCGGGTTGCGGATGATGTCGAACATCGCCTTGCGATCGGTCAGGCGGATGGTCAGCGCCCTTCCGCCGGTGCCCGGGCCGAAGGTCGTGCGGCCGCCATTGGGCTCGACCAGGGTGATGCTGCCGCGCTTGAGCAGTGGCTCGAGGAGCTTGCCGAGTACCGCCATTCCAACCCCCGTCGTCGCCGAGCGAAGCGAACCGACTTCGCGCGCGTGGATTGCCACGTCGCCGCGATCCTCGCAACGACGGTCGGCTCTTGTGCAGCGCCCAGCGCCTAGTTCTTGTGCAGCGCCCAGCGGAGCGTGTGGGCAAGTCCCTTAGCCGAGGCAAACAGCGCCGGGCGGATGAGGGTCGAGGCGCTGAGGCCGTGCATGCGCCGGGCGAACGGCGGGAGCAGGTCGATCGCCGAACGGGTGAGCAGCCGCTCGACCGGGATCATCGCGGTCGACCCCTTTGGCCGAAGGATGATGTCGCGGACGGCCCGGCTGCGGCTGTCGGCGGCAAGCTCGGGGATGAAGGCGCGCAGCTGCGCATCGGCTTGCGCGCGCGAGGTCGGGACCGGATCCGCGCCGAGCATCCGGGCCGCTTCGGCGACCTCGACGAAGTAGCGGTCCTGGTCGGAGCGGCTCATGCCCGGCTCCATCAGGCGGATCCACGCATCGAGGAACGACAGCGAGCCTGCAACGTGGATCCAGGCGAGCAGCCGCGGATCGCCGGCCGAATAGGGCGTGCCATCGGGCAGCGTGCCTGTCACTGACTGGTGGATTCGGCGGACTCGGGCGATCGCCGCTTCTGCGGTGCTGCGCTCACCATAGGTGGTGACGGCGATGAAGCGGGCGGTGCGGCGCAGGCGGCCGATCATGTCGTCGCGGAAGTTGCTGTGGTCCCACACGCCGGCGAGGGCGAGCGGGTGGAGCATCTGCAGCAACAACCCCGAGATGCCGCCGATCATCATCGTCGTGACGTCGCCATGGACTCGCCAGGCGATCGATCCCCGCGGGATCATGGCATTGTCGGAGAGGGCGATCGGCTGCTCGCCGCGGGCAGGGTCGTTGAAGATGCGGCGGACTTCGCCGGCGATCCCGCGACGAAGCGGTTCGGCGAAGGCTGGGCTAGGCAAGGATCGCCGCGGCGGTCTCGCGGTCGATGTCGGCGCGCTTGCGCTTTTCGGCGGTGGTCCGAAGCTGGCCGCAGGCGGCGTCGATGTCGCGGCCGCGGGGCATGCGGACGGGAGCGGAAATGCCGCCTTCGAAGACGATGTTGCTGAACGACCGGATGCGCTCGGGGGTCGAGCATTCGTAGGCCGCGCCGGGCCACGGATTGAACGGGATCAGATTGACCTTGGCGGGCAGGCGATAGTGGCGGATCAGCCGCACCAGCTCGCGCGCGTGGGCGTCGCTGTCGTTCTTGTCCTTGAGCATCACATATTCGAACGTGATCCGCCGCGCGTTGTTGGCGCCCGGGTATGCCGCGCAGGCCTCGAGCAACTGCTCGATGCCGTACTTGCGATTGAGCGGCACAATCTCGTCGCGGATTTCCTTGGTCACCGCGTGGAGGCTGACCGCGAGATTGACTCCGATCTCCTCGCCGGCTCGCGCCATCATCGGCACCACGCCCGAGGTCGACAGCGTAATGCGGCGCTTGCTCAGGCCGAGGCCATCGCCATCCATGACGATCTTCAGTGCGTCGCGGACGTTCTCGAAATTATACAGCGGCTCGCCCATGCCCATCATCACGATATTGGTCAGCATCCGGCCTTCGGGCTGGGACGGCCACTCGCCGAGCGAATCGCGAGCGAGCATCACCTGGCCAACGATCTCCGCGGGCTCGAGATTGCGGACCAGCTGCATCGTGCCGGTGTGGCAGAAACGGCAGTTGAGCGTGCAGCCGACCTGGCTCGACACGCACAAGGTTCCGCGGTCGGCGTCGGGGATGAACACCATCTCGAAATCGTGACCGTCGTGAGTCTTGAGCAGCCACTTGCGGGTGCCGTCGGACGACACCTGCGCTTCGACGACATCGGGACGCGAGATGACGAAGCGCTCCGCAAGCCACGGCTGCTGGACCTTGGAGATGTCGCTCATCGTCGCGAATTCGGATGCGCCGCGATTGTA
>JASLBJ010000047.1 GCA_030146725.1 Sphingomicrobium sp.
ATCGCCGCCACGAACAGCACCAGGATGATTTTACCGGCCGTCGACTTCGACAGGTTGCGGAAGAATGCGAGCATGAAGGTCAGGTCCGGCGAGGAAAGTCGCCGCCGCCTTACGAGCCGCATCCCCGCGCATCAAGGCGCCCGGCTTGCCCGAGGCGCCCACAGGAGCCGCGCGGCTTGCCCGCGGCGCCCACAGGAGCCGCGCGGCTTGCCCGAGCCCGGCGGCCGTCGCTAGGAAGCGCGGCGAAGGGAACATCCATGCGCCGCAAGCTGGTCGTCGGAAACTGGAAGATGCACGGCCTCGCCGCCGACCTCGAGCAGGTGCAGGCGATCGCTGTCGCCGCGCGGGACTGCGTCGCGGTCGACGTCGCCTTGTGCGTCCCGGCAACGCTGATCGAGCGCGCGACCCGCACCGTGCCCGGATTCGCGATCGGCGCCCAGGACGTGCATTTCGCTGAACGGGGCGCGCATACCGGCTCGGTCTGCACCGGAATGCTCGTCGATGCCGGCGCGACCCTGACCATCGTCGGCCATTCCGAGCGCCGCGACGCGCACCGCGAGTGCGACGCCGATGTCCGCGCCAAGGCCGAGGCCGCGCTTGCCGCCGGGCTGCTGGTCATCGTCTGCGTCGGCGAAAGCCTCGCGGAGCGCGAGGCGGGCAGGGCGGCCGCGACCGTCGCCGCCCAGATCGACGCTTCGCTTCCCCGCCGGCTCGACGATCCCGTGCAGCTTGCCGTCGCCTATGAGCCCATCTGGGCGATCGGTACCGGCAGGGTCGCCAGTTGCGAGGACATCGAGCACATCCACGCGGTCCTGCGCGAGCGGCTGACGGCAGCCTATGGCGAGCAGGGAGCGGCCGTCCGGATCCTCTACGGCGGCTCGGTCAAGGCCTCCAACGCGCCCGACATCTTCGCCGTGCCGGAAGTGGACGGCGCGCTCGTCGGCGGCGCCAGCCTGACCGCGGCCGAGTTCGTGCCGATTGTCCGCGCCGCGCACGATACTCAGACCGTTCGCGCCGCGCCCGACGTTGAAACCGCGCGCCACCCCGGCTAAGTCACGCCCGACCTAGCTTCCCCCAGATCTTCCGCCACCACGAAAGCCCGTCCATGTTCACCTTCCTGCTGATCGTCCAGACGATCGTCGCCGCCTCGCTTGTCGCGGTCATCCTGATGCAGCGCTCGGAAGGCGGCGGGCTTGGCGTCGGCGGAAGCTCGTCGGGGTTCATGACCGCGCGCGGTGCATCCGACTTCCTGACCCGCTCGACCGCGGTCCTCGGCGCGATCTTCGTCATCCTGTCGATCGCGCTTGCAGCCGTCGCCGGCGTGTCGCGCCAGCCGACCCGCGTCGACACCTCGCTCGCCAACAGCGTCGCTCCGGCACCGGCATCGCCGACCGCACCGCTCGCCGGCGGCCCGGCCCAGCCTGCGGCGCCCGCGCGCGCAGACAGCGCGGCACCGGCCTCCAACAGCGCCGCGCCGACGGTTCCGCTGGCCGAATAAGCGCATCCGGGGCAGGTTTATTTCGCCACCCCGCTTGCCCTTGCCCGTCCGCTCACCCTAAGCCTTGTCCCCCATGGCGCGGTTCATTTTCGTCACCGGCGGCGTGGTCTCATCGCTCGGCAAGGGTCTCCTCTCAGCATCGCTCGGGGCGTTGCTGCAGGCGCGCGGCTACCGCGTCCGAATCCGCAAGTTCGACCCCTATCTCAATGTCGATCCGGGGACGATGTCGCCCTACCAGCACGGTGAGGTCTACGTCACCGACGACGGCGCCGAGACCGACCTCGATCTTGGCCATTACGAGCGCTACACCGGCGTCTCCGCCCGCCAGTCCGACAACATCACCACCGGCCGCATCTACCGCGACATCATCGCCCGTGAACGCCGCGGCGATTATCTCGGCGCGACCGTCCAGGTGATCCCCCACGTCACCAACGCGATCAAGGAATTCGCGCTGTCCGACATCGACGGCCTCGATTTCGTCATCTGCGAGATCGGCGGCACCGTCGGCGACATCGAGAGCCTGCCGTTCGTCGAGGCGCTTCGCCAGCTTCGCAACGACCTCGGCCGCGATCGCACCGTCAGCGTCCACACCACGCTCGTGCCGTGGATCAAGGCAGCCGGCGAATTGAAGACCAAGCCGACCCAGCACAGCGTTCGCGAAATCTCGAGCCTCGGAGTCCAGCCCGACGTCCTGCTGTGCCGCTGCGAGCGCGAGCTTCCCGACAGCGACCGCGCCAAGATCGCCTTGTTCTGCAACGTCCCCAAGTCCGCCGTCATCCCGGCGCTCGACGCCCGCTCGATCTACGACGTGCCGCTGCAATATCATGCCGAGGGGCTCGACGACGAAGTGCTGCGCGCCTTCCGCATCGAGGACGCGCCGCCGCCCGACCTGACCCGCTGGCACGACATCATGGACCGCCTCGACAATCACGAGGGCGAGGTCACGATCGGCGTGGTCGGCAAGTATATCGGCCTCCCCGACGCCTACAAAAGCCTCAACGAGGCGCTCGTCCACGGCGGCCTGGCCAACCGCGCGCGAGTCCATGTCCGCTGGCTCGACGCCGAACTGTTCGAAGGCGAGAACGAGAGCCTCGCGGCCGAACTCGAGCCCTTGAACGGCATCCTCGTCCCGGGCGGCTTCGGCGAGCGCGGCAGCGAGGGCAAGATCGCCTCGGTCCGCTTCGCCCGCGAGCGCAAGGTGCCGTTCTTCGGTATCTGCCTCGGCATGCAGATGGCGTGCATCGAAGGCGCCCGGAACCTCGCCGGAATCGAACATGCCTCGACCACCGAGTTCGGCGACACGCCCGAGCCGGTCGTCGGAATGATCACCGAATGGATGAGCGACGAAGGCCTCCAGCAGCGCGCTGCCGGCGGCGACCTCGGCGGCACCATGCGCTTGGGCGCATATCCCGCGACGCTTGCGGCCAACAGCCACGTCGCCACGCTTTACGGCTCGACCACCATCTCCGAGCGCCACCGCCACCGCTACGAGGTCAACGCCCGCTACCGTGACGCGCTCGAAAAGGGCGGCCTCCTGTTCTCCGGAATGTCCCCCGACGGCCAATTGCCCGAGATTGTCGAGCGCCCCGACCATCCGTTCTTCATCGGTGTCCAGTTCCACCCCGAACTCAAGAGCCGCCCGTTCGACCCGCACCCGTTGTTCGCCGGCTTCATCGAGGCCGCGCTCAAGCAATCTCGGCTCGTATGACCTGTTGGGGACAGGTCATTTGCCGAGATCGTCTGGTCTAGCGGCCCGCGCGTTCCTAAATCCCGTTCATGACCAACATCGTCTCCACCCGCGTCGCAATCCTCGGCTCCGGCCCAGCCGGCCTCACTGCCGCCATCTACGCCGCGCGCGCCGGGCTCGCCCCAGTCGTCATCCAGGGCATCCAGCCCGGCGGCCAGCTGACCACCACCACCGACGTCGAGAATTACCCCGGCTTCCGCGACGTCATCCAGGGCCCGTGGCTGATGGAGGAGATGCAGGCCCAGGCCGAGCATGTCGGCACCCGCATGGTGTGGGACCATATCAGCGAGATCGATTTCTCGCGCCGCCCGTTCCGGATCATCGGCGACAGCGGCACGATCTACTCCGCCGACAGCCTCGTCATCGCCACCGGTGCCCAGGCCAAGTGGCTCGGCCTGCCGTCGGAAGAGCATATGAAGGGCAAGGGCGCCTCCGCCTGCGCGACCTGCGACGGCTTCTTCTACCGCGGCAAGAAAGTCGCGGTGATCGGCGGCGGCAACACCGCGGTCGAGGAAGCGCTCTACCTGACCAACCACAGCCATGACGTCACCCTGATCCACCGCCGCGACAGCTTCCGCGCCGAGAAGATCCTCCAGGACCGGCTGTTCGCCAACCCGCACATCAAGGTCATGTGGAACACCGAAGTCGCTGAGTTCGTCGCCGGCGGCGAGCCCGAAGCGCTCGTCGGCCTCGACCTTCGCGACCGGCTCACCGGCGCGATCTCCCGCCTCGACGTCGACGGCGCGTTCGTCGCGATCGGCCACAGCCCCGCGACCGAACTGTTCGCGAACAAGCTCAAGCTCGACTCGGACGGCTATATCGAGGTCGAAACCGGCACCACCCGCACCAGCATCGCGGGCGTGTTCGCCTGCGGTGACGTGATGGACAAGATCTACCGCCAGGCCGTCACCGCCGCCGGCACCGGCTGCATGGCCGCCCTCGACGCCGAGCGCTTCCTCGCCGAACAGGAATTCGAAGCCCTCGAAGCCGCCGAATAGCAAGCCTCAAGCAACGCCAGCGCAGCCACTGTTATCCTCCCGCCATCTCGCGGGGGAGGGGAATCAGCGAAGCTGGTGGCGGGGTTCTACTATTCAGCTCGCAACCAACCCGACCCCGACCCTAGCTCACCCGCCGCAGCCAGAAGGCAGTGGGCACATGCCACTCCTGCCCGGCAAGTGCCGGCTTGAGCCGGTCGAACTGGCTGCGATGATCGACATAGATATGGTTGGCCGCGAACAGCACTTCGAACTGCGGATTGAGGGTCAGGAACGCCTCGACGAGATATTGCTCGTTCCACATCGTCCGGTCGCGCAGCAGCCACGACTGCGGATAGTCGCGCGGCGTGAACAGGTCGTGGATGTGCACGATCACGCCCGGCTTCAGCCGCGGCAGGATGCGCTGGACCACGGTCAGCACATCGCCTTGCGGGCGGATCATGTGCGAATTGTCGACGAACAGCATGTCCCCCGAATCGAGCTCTGCAAACAGCGCCGGATCGACGTCCTCGACCATCTTGCGCTGAACGGTGCATCCCGCGCCCTCGAGCCACGGCATTTCATAGGGTTCGATACACAGGTGCTCGCACCCCTGCACCTCGGCGAGGTTGCGGCGCAGTGCCGCATTGACCACCAGCGTCGAATTGCCGCATCCGACCTCGACCATCCGGCGCGGCTTGAAGTGCCGGACCATCGCGTAGAGCAGGGCGGCGTCGGGCAGCCCGTAATTGCCATTGTCGTGCCGGTACTCGTGACCCACGAGCTCGCCCTCGTTGAGCGACTCCCCGGCGAACCTGGCGAGCTCATCGATCAGCCCGAGCGACGTCGCGGAATTGAGCTCGAGCCCCGGCAAGTCGCGCGGCTGGTCGAGCGGCTGGCGCAACATGCCGGTATCGAAATAGGGCTCGTAATAATGGCGCCGGATCGGCCAGATACCGATCCGCTCGAGCGCGCGCTTGTTGAGCGGCATCTCGTTGAGGCCAAGCCGCCTCATCGCGTAGAAATAGGCGCCCGCCAGAGCCGTCGCCCCGGCCGTGAGAAAATCGACAAGCGGAAGCACGCGCCTGAGTCTCGCGCGTGGCTTGAAGGCCGCCTTCAGGCGGATCACTGTGGCAGAACTCATCAACGTCCCCGAGCTGGACCCTAACAGGATCACCATTGCACATCGGGAACATGAAGACACTATAATAACAATCAGTTAAATCAAACGCGGGACAGTCGCTCCCCGAACGCGAGCAATTGCCCGTAGGTGGCGAAATCCTCCGCCTCGACGTCGTCGTCGTCGATCAGCACCGCGAAGCGCTCCTCGAAGCCGGTCAGGACGTTCGCAACCGCCAGCGAGTCGAATTCGGGAAGGGCCCCGAACAGTTCGGTCTCCGCGGTGAACCCGGCGACCCGCTCGGTGGACAAGCCAAGCACATCGCCAAGCAGCGCCCGCAGCCGCGCATCGACATCGTCACGGACGGGAGATGGCTGCCCTTGCATCGGCGCGCCACTAGGGGAGCCGGTTCGTTCCGGCAAGTTCCGCCGCGATAACAGCCGTGCCGCCGGGCCTGCCACTGGAAGGACCCGCTGCGCCCGCTATGACGATCCGGTGGAGCCCGACCCGACCCCTTGCCCGCTCGACCATCTCACCAACCGCGGCGCCCCCGACGTCCCGGCGCTCATCGCCGGCGACCAGATCCTTACCTACGCCGACCTCGACCGCGAAGTCGGCCGAACCGCCGCAACCCTGCTGGCGCACGGCCTCGCGACCGGCGACCGCATCGCCAGCTGGATGGGCAAGACGAGCCAAGCCTGCATCCTGCCGCTCGCCGCAGCCCGCGCCGGCCTCGTCCACGTGCCGATCAACCCGCTGCTCAAGCGCGCCCAGGCCGCGCACATCCTCGCCGACAGCGGCGCCCGCCTGCTGATCGCCAACCACGCTCGCCTCGACGGTCTCGAGCCAGCCGACCTCGCGGGCGCCAAGGCGGTCGCACTCGAGCAATGGACGGCAACCGCCGATCCGCTTCCCCCCTCGTCCCGCGACCCCGAAACCCTCGCGGCGCTGCTCTACACCTCGGGCTCGACCGGCCGTCCCAAGGGCGTGATGCTCAGCCACGCCAATCTGTGGCTCGGCGCGATCAGCGTCGCGCATTACCTCGGCCTGACCCCCGCCGACCGAACGCTGGCGGTCCTTCCGCTCGCCTTCGACTATGGCCAGAACCAGTTGCTTGCCACCTGGGCCGCCGGAGCGACCGCAATCGCCTTCGACTATCTGCTCCCCCGCGACGTCGTGCGCGCCGTCGCGCGCCATGGCGTCACCACGCTCGCCGGCGTTCCCCCGTTGTGGCTTCAACTCGCCGACGCCGACTGGTCGGGCGGGGAGGGCGCCTCGCTCACCACCCTCACCAACAGCGGCGGCCACCTGCCCGAACCGACGGTCCGCCGCTTGCGCACCCTCTTCCCCGACGCCAGGCTGCACCTGATGTACGGCCTCACCGAAGCCTTCCGCTCGACCAGCCTCGACCCCGCGCTCGCCGACGCGCACCCCGACAGCATCGGCACCGCGATCCCCTTCGCCAACATTCGAATCGTCCGTCCCGACGGCGGCGAGGCGGCGCCGGGCGAAGACGGCGAGCTGGTCCACTCCGGCCCGCTCGTCGCGCAAGGCTATTGGAACGACCCGGAACGCACTGCCCACCGCTTCCGAGCCGGTGAAGTCTGGTCCGGCGACACCGTCATCCGCGGCGAGGACGGCCTGCTGCGCTTCCGCGGCCGTGACGACGCGATGATCAAGGTCAGCGGCAACCGCCTGAGTCCAAACGAAATCGAGGAAGCCGCGCTTGCCAGCGGAGCGGCCCGAGACGCGCTTGCCCTCGGCGTTCCCGACGAGCGGCTCGGCCAGGCGATCGTGCTCGTGGCAGTCGCGCAGGGCGACGATGCAGAGACCCGGCTTCGCGCCTTCCTGCGTCGCCAACTCCCCGCCTTCATGCAACCGCGCGACATCGTCTGGCGCGATTCGCTCCCCCTCGGCCCGAACGGCAAGATCGACCGCGCCGCCGTGCTCCGCAGCCTCCCATGAAGCCGACCGGCCCGATCCCGCCTGGCTTTGAACGCAGCGATGACGGCATGTTGTCGATCGCCGGCCGCCGCGTCGACGACCTCGTCGCCCAAGCAGGGAACACGCCGCTGTTCGTCTACGACACCTCCATTATCCGCCGCCAGGCAGCAGCTTTCCGCGCCGCGATGCCCGCGACCCTCGGTCTGCATTACGCAATCAAGGCCAACCCCTTCGCGCCACTGCTCGACGCGATGACCTCACTCGTCGACGGCTTCGACGTCGCGTCGGCCGGCGAACTAGATCGCGCGCTCGACGCCGGCATGACCCCCGACCGCATCAGCTTCGCCGGCCCAGGCAAGCGCGACGAGGAGCTTGCCGCGGCGATCCGCGCAGGCGTGACCATCAACCTGGAATCGGCCGGAGAGGCGACACGCGCGATCGCCATCGCCGCTACGCTCGGGTCACGCCCGCGACTCGCGGTCAGGGTCAACCCCGACTTCGAACTCAAGGGCTCGGGGATGCGCATGGGCGGCGGCGCCAAGCCGTTCGGCGTGGATAGCGAATGCGTGTCCGCGCTGGTCCGCACGCTGCTCGACGCCGGTGCGGACTGGCAGGGCTTCCACGTCTTCGCCGGCAGCCAGTCCCTCGACGCGAGCGCACTGATCGAAGCGCAGAACGCCAGCCTCGACCTCGTCGCCGCGCTCACCGCCGAGGTCGGAACCCCGCCGCCGCTGGTTAATCTCGGCGGCGGCTTCGGCATCCCTTATTTCGCGGGAATGCAGCCGCTCGACCTCGAACCTATCGGCAATAATCTCCGCAACCGCCTGGAAAAGCTACCAGACTCGCTCCGACAAACCCGCTTCGCACTCGAACTCGGCCGCTGGCTGGTGGGGGAGGCGGGGGTCTATGTCACCCGCATCGTCGATCGCAAGACAAGCCGCCGCCGCCTGTTCCTGGTGTGCGACGGCGGCATGCACCATCAACTCGCCGCCAGCGGCAATCTCGGCGCCGTCGTCCGCCGCAACTATCCGGTAGCGCTCGCCAACGATTTCGGCGGCGACCCGGACGCGGAGCCCGCGACCATCGTCGGGCCGCTATGCACCCCCCTCGACATCCTCGCCGACGAGATCGCGCTCCCCAGCGCCAACGAGGGTGACCTGATCGCCGTCTTCCTGGCGGGCGCCTACGGCCTCACCGCAAGCCCGCAGGCGTTCCTCGGCCACCCGAGCCCGCGCGAACTGCTCGTCTGATTATCGCTGTCCTACAGCGACGCTCGAGTGCGACAATGACGACGGCTATTGCTCAACGCCGAGTCCCACCAGGCGAAAGGCGCTCTTAAAGTCACGAAAATGTCGCCCTACAGCATGACAATCGTGACCTTAAGCGCTGACTTCCGGGTAACTCGCGCCTGTGAAATACAACCCGTGCGGCGGCGCATTCAGCCCCAGGGCCGTCCGATCACGCGCCTCCAGCGCACGCGCGATATCCTCGGGCCGCCACTGCCCGCGCCCGACCATCGCCAGGCAGCCGACCATCGATCGCACCTGATGATGGAGGAAGCTCCGGGCAGCCGCTTCGATGCGGATTTCCCCGGCCTCGCGCCGCACCTCGAGCCGGTCGAGCGACTTGACCGCGCTGTCCGACTGGCAATGCGCCGAGCGGAACGTCGTGAAGTCGTGGCATCCAACCAGCATCGCAGCACCCGCCTGCATTGCCGCCAGGTCGAGCGGCGGGGGTAGATGCCAGACCCGCCCGCGATCCACCGCCGGCGGTGCCCGCCGCTCGAGAATGCGATACAGATAGCGCCGTTCGGTGCAGGAAAACCGGGCATGCCAGTCACTTGCGACCGGTTGTATCGACAACACCGAAACCGGCGCAGGCCGCACCAGCGCGTTGATCCCCTCGCGCAGCCGCTGCGCGGTGAATGGCCTGGCGATATCCGCATGCGCTTCCATCGCCAGCGCATGGACCCCGGCGTCGGTCCGGCCGGCGCCATGCACCGCGACCCGCTCGCCGGTCATCTGCGTGATCGCCGCCTCGATCGCCTGCTGCACCGACGGCCCTTGCGCCTGCCGCTGCCAGCCAAAGAAGGGTCCGCCGTCATATTCGATCGTCAACCGCCAGCGGGTCACGGCAGGACGGTGCCCGGCGCAATCGCAAATCCCCGCAGCAACTCGCTTGGGCTCATCGCCCCGCGCCCCGCCCGCTGCACCCTGAGCGGCCGGATGCAGCCGCTCCCGCAGCCGATCGTCAGCGCGTCGTCGAGCACCATACCGGCGTCTCCCGAGCCCTCCACGCCCTCGGCCGCAAGCAGCTTGATCCGCTCGCCACCGGCTTCGAACCAGGCCCCCGGCGCAGGCGCGAACGCGCGCACCTGCCGCTCGATCTCGACTGCGCTGCGACCCCAGTCGATCCGCGCCTCGGCCTTGGCGATCTTGGCCGCATAGGTGACGCCCGCCTCGGGCTGAGGCACCGGCGAGGTCGGCCGTGCAAGCCAGTCGAGCAGCGCTTCGGCACCAAGTTGCGCCATCCGCTCAAGGACTTCCCCGGCGGTCTTGCCATCGATCGGCATCTCGCGCCGAAGCAGCATTGCCCCGGTATCGAGCCCCTCGTCCATCGCCATGATCGTCACGCCGCTGACCGCATCGCCAGCAAGGATCGCGCGCTGGATCGGCGCGGCCCCCCGCCAGCGCGGAAGCAACGACCCATGGACATTGACGCACCCCTTGGCCGGCGCATCGAGGATCGGCTTGGGCAGGATCAGCCCATAGGCCGCAACTACCGCCAGCTCGGCTTCCAACTCCCGGAACCGCTCCTGCTCCTCTTCACCGCGCAGGCTTCGCGGAGTCCGGACTGCGATCCCGAGCGCTTCCGCAGCCACGTGCACCGCGGTCCGCCGCTCGGCCTTGCCGCGCCCGGCCGGCCGCGGCGGCTGGCAATAAGCCGCAACCACGTCATGACCAGCTGCGACCAGCCGCTCGAGCGTCGGCACCGCGAATTCCGGTGACCCCATGAAGATGATCCGCATCGGTGGCGCTATGGCTTAGCGGCCCGAAAATTCCTATCTCGCAGGCTATGGCCTCCCAGGAAATCGAAGCGCTTGCCCAGGCTCTCGCCCGGCTCCCCGGACTTGGCCCGCGGTCCGCCCGGCGCGCGGTGCTCCACCTGATGAAGCGCCGCGAATCCGCACTCCAGCCGCTGCTCGCAGCGCTCCAGCGCGTGTCCGAGCGGCTCGCGGTCTGCTCGACCTGCGGCAATGTCGACACCGCCGATCCGTGCAGCATCTGCCGCGATCCGCGCCGCGACGACAAAAGCCTGTGCGTGGTCGAGGAGGTCGCAGACTTGTGGGCGCTCGACCGCTCGCGCCTGTTCCCCGGCCGCTACCATGTCCTCGGCGGCCGCCTCTCGGCGCTCGAGGGCGTCAGGCCCGAGGACCTGACGATCGACAGCCTGATCCGCCGGGTCTCGGCCGGCGGGATCGACGAGGTCGTGCTGGCGATGAACGCGACGCTTGAGGGGCAGACCACCGCCCACTACCTGGCCGAGCGGCTGGAAACCTTTCCCGTGCGTCTCAGCCAACTTGCCCACGGGCTCCCGGTTGGCGGCGAGCTCGACTATCTCGACGAAGGCACGCTCGCCCAGGCCTTGCGCGCCCGCCGCCCGATCGCTTAGCGGCACCGGCATGGCTCTGCTCGACATCATCGAAGTTCCCGATCCGATCCTCCGCGCGCCCTCATCGCCGGTCGAGCGGGTCGATGACGACCTCCAGCGGCTGATCGCCAGCATGTTCGAGACGATGTACGAAGCGCCCGGCATCGGCCTCGCCGCGGTCCAGGTCGCGGTCCCGCGTCGGCTGGTCGTGATCGACCTCCAGGACCCCGACCCGGTCGCCGAAGGCGAAGAAGAAGGGCCGCCGATCAAGCGCCCGCACGTCTTCATCAACCCCGAGATCGTCGAGCGCTCCGCTACCGCCAAGCGCTACAACGAGGGCTGCCTGTCGATTCCGGAGCAATATGCCGAGATCGAGCGCCCGGACATCGTCCGCGCCCGCTGGCTCGACGAAACCGGTGCGGCCCGCGAGGGCGAGTTCGGCGGGTTGATGTCGGTCTGCCTCCAGCACGAGGTCGATCATCTCGATGGCGTGCTGTTCATCGACTATCTGTCGCGGCTGAAGCGCGACATGATCGTCAAGAAGGTCGTTAAAAGCCGCCGCGACCGCCTCGACTCGGCCGTCCTTTAGAGAAGTTGGCCTCTAGGCCACTCAGACAAGGCTGAGCGCGGCGTTGCGGCAGTCGGTGGCGCACTCGCGGCAGATCTGCGCACACAGCTTGCAATGCTCATGGTCGTGGCTCTCGCACTCGGCCGCGCAGGCGTCGCATACCCGCGAGCACAGTTCGAGCAGCTCGCGCACCACCTGGACGTTCGATCCCGTCCGGCGAAGCGCCACGCGAGCCGTCGCATCGCACACGTCCGAACAGTCGAGGCAGGCGCGGATGCACGTGGTCATGTCCATCGCTTCGGCCATGCACGCGTCGGCGCAGGACGCGGCCATCTTGGCGCAGTACATCGCGTGGTGGACGGCGTCGCCAAGCGGCTGGTTGACGTGGCCACCGGCCTCGGGGTGCAGCGCGATCATCTTGCGAATGGACATATGGCTCTCCTGTTGCGTCGCCTCGTTCCACAAACCCGCGGCTTGAGCAACCGCTCCCGCGCAGCTAGGGTTCGCTCTCTGTTCTGCATCGGGGAAATGGACTGATGGACGCGCTCACGGCTGTGATCCTGGCAATCGCCGCGCTGACCATCGGGCTTGCGCTCGGCTGGTTCGGCGCCTCGCGGGCCGGCGGCGCGCTCCGCTCCGAGTGCGACGCATTGCGCGAGCGCTGCGGAACCGCAGAGCGCGACGGCGCGGCGGCGACCGAACGCGGTGCGCGAGCCGAACAATTGCAGACTCTGCTCGACGCGGTCACCACCGAGCGCGACCAGGCCGCACGCGACGTTGCCAGCCTGCGCCCGGTCGCCGAGCGCGTGTCGCACCTCGAAACCCAGCTCAATACCCTTCGCCTCGAAAAGGAGCAGCTCGCCGCGGCCAACGCGGGGTTCGAGCGCGGCGAGGCCGAGCGGCAGGACGCGCACGAAAAGCAGCTCGCACAGCTCAAGGAGCTCGAGGCCAAGGTCGAGGCGCGCTTCGGCGACCTCGCCGGCAAGGCGCTCGAGACCGCTCACGACGCATTCCTCAAGCGGGCCGGGGAGCGGATGACCTTGGAAGGCAACTCACAGGCCTCCAAGCTCCAGTCGCTGCTGCAGCCGGTCGAAGCCACGTTGAAGCGCTACGAGGAGGGTCTGCAGCGGGTCGAAAAGGACCGTGTGGACTCCTACGCCGGCCTGCGTGAGCAGATCGAGCACGTCCGCTCGGGGCAGGGCCAGGTGCGTGACGAAGCCCGGCGGCTCGTCACCGCATTGACCTCCAGCCCCAAGCAGCGTGGACGCTGGGGTGAGAAAAGCCTCGAGAACGTCCTTGTTCAGGCCGGTCTCGTCAAAGGCATCGACTTCAATATGGAAGTCTCCGTTGACGGCGGCGAGGGACAGTTGCGACCAGATGCGGTCGTGAACCTGCCTGAAGGCCGCAAGCTCATCATCGACTCCAAATGCTCTCTGAATGCCTATCTCGAAGGCTGCGATGAGGTCGACGACGATAAACGCAGCGTCTGCTTCAAGGCGCATCTTGATTCGATCGTGCGGCACACGCGGCAGCTGGGCTCCAAGGCGTATTGGGCGCAGTTCGGGGACGCCGCCGACTACGTGATCATGTACATTCCAGGGGAGCAATTCCTGTCCGCTGCCCTAGATCTGGACCCCGAGCTCTGGGAGAATGCGTTCAAAAATCGCGTGTTGCTCGCGACCCCGACCAACCTCGTTGCCATCGCGCGCACCGTCGCAAGCGTGTGGAAGCAGGAGAAATTGCGCGAAGGCGCCGAGGAGATCGCCGCGCTCGGCAAGGAA
>JASLBJ010000091.1 GCA_030146725.1 Sphingomicrobium sp.
TGTTCCGCTCGGCGGGCCTCGACTTCGAAGCCGCCAGGGTCGCTGCCCGCCGCCGGGATTTCCGCCCGATGGACCTCAAGTCGACCTTCACCGCGCACGTCAACGCACGCACCGAGACTATCACTTCGTACAATGTCGCGGGAATCCTTCCCGGCCGCACCCGGCCCGACGAGACGGTGATCTACACTGCCCACCACGACCACATCGGGGTCGGCCAGCCCGATGCCAACGGCGACCGCATCTTCAACGGCGCGATCGACAATGCGACCGGCCTGTCCCACCTGATGGAGCAGGCGCGCGCGTTCGGCCGCGGCCGCCGGCCCGAACGCTCGGTCGTGTTCCTGGCCGTCGGCGCCGAGGAGAAAGGCCTGCTCGGATCGGAATATTACGTCGCCAACCCGCTGTATCCGCTGAGCAAGACGGTCGGCGTGCTCAACACCGACTCGATGGGCGTGTGGGGCCCGGCGCGCGACTTCTCGATCTCGGGCACCGCGCGGCTCGAGCTGCTCGACTTGCTCGTCGCCGAAGCTCGCCGCCAGGGACGCAGCTTTACCCCCGACGCACGTCCGGAGGCCGGCGGCTTCTTCCGCTCCGACCATTTCCCCTTCGCCAAGGCCGGTGTGCCGGCGATCAGCTTCAAGCCCGGCCAGGATCTGGTCAACGGCGGGACTGCGCGCGGCAACGCCATTGCGGCGGACTATACCGCCAACCGATACCACCAGCCGGACGACGAATATGACCCCAGCTGGGTGTTCACCGGGGTCGCGCAGGACGCGCAATTGCTCCACGCGATCGGCCGCTCGCTCGCGACTTCGAACGCGTGGCCGAACTGGAGCCAGGACAGCGAGTTCCGCGGCACCCGCGATCAGAGTGCCGGCGAGCGCTCCGGGGCCAATCAGCCGGCCGCCAACCAGCCGCCTGCCAACCAACCCGGGCGGGGAGAGCGCGGTTGAGCGCAACGCTCCACCGGGCGCTTCCAGCCGAGCTCGACGAACTGGCCGAGCGGCTGATGCGCCGGCTGTGCCAGGCGGGGCTGATGGTCGCGACGGCGGAAAGCTGCACCGGCGGGCTGCTCGCCTCGCTGCTGACCGACATCGAAGGCGCAGGGCACGGCTTCGACCGCGGCTTTGTCACCTACGAAGCGCGTTCCAAGCAGGACCTGCTCGGCCTGACATCCGAGATGACAACGCGCAACCAAGCGGTCACCAGCGCGGTCGCACGGGCGATGGCCGAAGGCGCGTTGCAGAACAGCCGTTCGGACATCGCCTTGTCGGTCACCGGCTTTGCCGGGCCGGCGGGGGACGATGGCGAGGAAGGGCTGGTCCACTTCGGCTGCGCCCGCCGCGGTCATCGGGTCATGCTGCGCGAGGAGCATTTCGGCGCGATTGGCCGCGGCCCGGTGCGCATCGCGGCGGTGGGCGTGCTACTGGAAATGCTCGAGGCTGCGCTCGACGAAGCCGCAACGGAGGGCCGGATCGATGGCTGAACTGACCTTTTACACCAATCCGATGTCGCGCGGGCAGACGGTGCGCTGGATGCTCGAGGAAGTCGGCGAGCCCTACGACACCGAGCTGCTCGATTACGGCACGACGATGAAGGCCGAGCCGTATCTGGCGATCAACCCGATGGGCAAGGTTCCCGCCATCCGCCACAACGGCAAGGTGGTGACCGAGGTCGCGGCGATCGTTTGCTACCTCGCCGACGCGTTCCCGGGGGTCGGCCTCGCCCCCGAGCCTGCCGCCCGCGCCGATTACTACCGCTGGATCTTCTTCACCGCGGGCCCGATCGAGGCGGCGTTCACCGCGCGGGCGATGGGCTGGGAGGTTCCCCCGGAGCGCCAGGCGATGGCCGGCTTCGGCAGCTACGACACGGCAATGGCCACGCTTGAAAAGGCGATCACCGGCCGGCAGTACCTTGCCGGAAACCGCTTCACCGCCGCCGACCTCTACGTCGGTGCGATGGTCAACTTCATGCTGACCTTCAAGCTGCTCGAACCAACGCCCGCCTTCACCGACTACGCCGCACGGATGACCGACCGCGACGCTTACCGCCGTGCGCAGGAAATCGACGAAAAGCTCATCGCCGAGGCGCAGATGGGCAAGGCCTGAAGCCGCCAGCGAGAGACGCGTGGCATTTCACTGAAGGCTCACAAGGGCAGGAGACCACATGACCGACAGCATCCGCGACCGTGCCGTTGCCCTCTATGACCGCTTCACGCACGAGGGGATGGAGCGGCGCGAGTTCATGAGCCGGATGGTTGCGATCGCCGGTAGCGCCGCCGCTGCCGAGGCACTGATCGGCGCCATCGCAGCGTCCCCCGCGGCCGCTGCCGTCGTGCCCGCCGACGACCGCCGCCTGACGACCCGGACGATGACCTTCGCCAGCCCGGCCGGCTACCGCGCTTATGTCGCCGAGCCGCGCAGCCGCTCATTGAAGGCGACCGTGCTCGTGATCCACGAGAATCGCGGACTGACCGAGCATATTCGCGACGTCGCCCGCCGCGTCGGCCTTGCCGGCTATCGCGCGATTGCGCCCGACTTCCTGTCACCCTCCGGCGGCACGCCGACTGACGAGGACGCCGCGCGCGACGCGATCGGCAAGCTCGACCTTGCTGCCTCGACCGCCGCGGGCGTGGCGATGCTGCAGGAGCTTTCCGGATCGAGCCGCGGCGGCAAGGTCGGGGCGGTCGGCTTCTGCTGGGGCGGCGCCTACGTCAATCGGCTGGCGGTCGCGGCCGGCGAGGCGCTCGACGCCGGGGTCGTTTATTACGGCCCGGCCCCCGACCCTGCCGAAGCCGCGCGCGTGCAATCCCCGCTGTTGATCCACCTGGCGGGCAAGGACGCACGCGTTGCCCAGACAGCCTTTCCGTGGATCACCGCCCTTCGGGCCGCGGGCAGGCCCGTCACCTACCACGGCTATGACGACGTCGACCACGCGTTCAACAACGACACCTCGGCCGAGCGCTACAATGCCGCTGCGGCCGACCTCGCCTGGGGCCGCACGCTGCGCTTCTTCCGCCGCCACCTGCGCTAAGCGGGCGCCGCCCGCGCCGGAACCGGTCGGCGGCCGGCAATCCAACCGGCGTACGCGATACCGATACCCGCGATCCCAACCGCAAGGGCGAAGGGCAGCACCGGCTGTCCCGCGGACAGCGCATACAACTCCCGCCACCC
>JASLBJ010000119.1 GCA_030146725.1 Sphingomicrobium sp.
ACGGCGACCCTGCTCGTTCCACCCTATCTGCTGACCTACGACGCGCTCCTGCTCGTCGTCCCACTTGGGCTGTGGATGACCCAGGGCCGCCAGCCGGTGACCATCGCGGTCGTATGGCTGTTATGCGCTCTGCCTGTTGCCCAGTTCTTCAACTTTTACGATGGACCGAACACCGTCCCGCTTGCAGCGCTGGTCGCTCTTGGGGCGTTGCTGCCGCGTACACCTGCGGAAGAGGCCGGCAGGAGCCGGCAAGCGCCCGCCTGATGGTGAGCATCATCCCGCCCCACCAGCAGGACGGCGGACCGGCACCCTTCAGCACCGGCCCGCCCCCCTTCCGCATCGCTATCGCTAATAATTATACGCCCGTTCGCCATGCTCGTTGATGTCGAGCCCTTCGCGCTCGGCGTCCGTTTCGGGGCGCATGCCGATGGTCTTGTGGATTGCGAAGAACAGGATCGCCGAGATCACGCCCGCCCACAGCAGGGTCAGCCCGACCGCCCAGACCTGGGTGACCAGCTGCGCGGCCATATCGTACTCGCCAACCGCCGCCGGGCTCACCGTATAGTCGAAGAACCCCTGTCCGCCGAGCGCCGGATCGGCGACGATCGCGGTGCCGATCGCGCCGACAATGCCGCCGACGCAATGGACCCCGAACACGTCGAGCGAATCGTCGTAGCGCAGCCTGTTTTTCACCGTCGTCACGAAGAAGAAGCAGACCACCGAGGCAATCGCGCCAAGGAGGATCGCCGGTCCCGGGGCTGCGAACCCCGACGCCGGAGTGATCGCAACCAGCCCCGCCACCGCTCCGGTCGCCGCGCCGAGCAGCGACGGCTTCTTGTGGACGATCTGCTCGGCCAACGCCCATGCCAGGCCTGCGGCGGCGGTCGCGACGAAGGTGTTGACGAACGCCAGCGCGGCGACGCCATTGGCTTCGAGGTTGGACCCGGCATTGAAGCCGAACCAGCCGACCCACAGCAGGGCCGCCCCGATCATCGTCATCACCAGTGAGTGCGGCGGCATCAGCTCATGCTTGAAGCCGATCCGCGGACCGATGATCAGGCAGCCGACCAGCCCGGTGATGCCGGCGTTGATATGAACCACCGTACCTCCGGCAAAGTCGAGCGCGCCCCAGCCCCACATCAGGCCGGTATCGCCCGGGTTGGCAGGCAGGAAGTCGGGGCCGGCCCAGTACCAGACCATGTGCGCGATCGGGAAATAGACGATTGTCAGCCACAGCACGACGAACAGGATCAGCGGCCAGAAGCGGATGCGCTCGGCGAACGCCCCGACGATCAGCGCCGGCGTAATGCAGGCGAACGTCATCTGGAACACGACGAAGGCATATTCGGGAATGTAGACTCCGTTCGAAAAGGTCGCCGCGAGCGTCGTCGCATCGACTCCGTTGAGGAATGCCTTGTCGAGCCCGCCAATGAACGGGCTCCCGCCGGTGAAGGCCAGGCTGTAGCCCCAGCCGACCCACACCAGGGCCGCGACACAGACAATGGTCAGCACCTGCATCAGCACCGACAGCATGTTCTTGGCGCGGACCAGCCCGCCGTAGAACAAAGCCAGTGCGGGCACCGACATCATCAGCACCAGCGCCGAAGAGATCAGCATCCAGGTGGTATCGCCCTTGTTGACCATCTCGGCCGTCGGAGCGAACGTGGCTGCTGCCGGCGCTACTGCTGGGGCCGTGGCCTGAGCGAGCGCCGGGCCAGCGAGGGCTGCGAGCGCAAGCCCGCCAGCCAGTTTCAAAGCTTGGTTCATCGTGCCGTATCCCCTCACAGCGCGTCGTCGTTGGTTTCGCCGGTGCGGATCCGCACCGCCTGCTCGACGTCGAGCAGGAAGATCTTGCCGTCGCCGATCGCGCCGGTATGCGCGGCGTGCTGGATGGTCTCGATCACACGGGCAGCGAAGCTGTCCTCGACCACCACTTCGATCCGCAGCTTGGGCACGAGGCTGGTTTCATATTCGGCGCCGCGATAGACTTCGGTGTGGCCTTTCTGCCGGCCGTATCCGCGCACTTCGGACACCGTCAGCCCCTCGACGGAGATGCCGCCGAGCGCCGCGCGGACCTCGTCGAGCTTGTGCGGCTTGATGATCGCTAGGACCAATTTCATCGGACCGCCCCCCCTAGAATGCGACGCCGAGGGAGGCGACGATACCACCCTTGGCGATGTTGCGGCCGGACGGCGAGAACAGCGACTTGTCGGTGTCGACATAAGCGACGCCAAGGCTGAGGTTCTTGACCGCGACGCTCGCGCCAAGGCTCCAGTCGGTATATTCGTCGCCGATCGTCAAATAGCTCGGCCCGAAGCTGCGGCCTACGTGCGCGACGAGCGACACCGGCGTGTTGGGGAGCGCGGCGGAAAGATCGCCGGCGACATAGAGATTGTCCTCGCGGCCATTGCCGATACTCAGGCCCGACTGCCTGGGCGCGTAAGCGACGAGCAGCTTGCCGGTAACCGGGCCGAAGCCGTGGCTGACCGCAGCGAACGGCTCGACGAAGTCGGAGTCGATCCCGCCCGAGCCCGGATAATAATAATAGGTCGCGCCGAGATCGAGCGTCGCGGCGCCAAGCGTCGTCTTCCACCCGCCGATCAGGTCGATCTCCTGGTCCGACCCGTTGGCGACATAGTCGTCGATCGAGGAGCCCCAGATCGTGCCGTAGAAGCCCGAACTGTGCGCTACCCCGATGCTGCCCTGCAGGGCGAAGCGCTTGTTCGTCTGCGAAATGCCGCGGAAGCGATAGTCGGAGACCAGCGCGGCTCCGCCGCTGAGCGTAAAATCCGAAGCCGGAGCGTCCTGTGCTGCGGCCGGTGTCGACAGGGCCGCGACTGCGGCTGCGGCGAGTGTCACAAAGGGTAACTTGATGATCATTGAAGGCCCCCGAGCAAAGATCGGTGAACTCCCCTCCCTCAATCGCAGCCTGTGTTCTGTTATGTGGCAGCAACCGGGTTCGAACTGGCGACGAACCGCTGCCAATGTGACCGGAATGTTGCAGTGCGCAACGCGAAATATTCACTGCGCATCCGGCGCGTGCAGATGATGCTC
>JASLBJ010000164.1 GCA_030146725.1 Sphingomicrobium sp.
AGTATATACCCGAACCGCTTCGGGCTACAGGCCATACTTTTAAGGCGGTGCCCGGGTCAGATCGCTCATTAAGAAAGGGCGTGAAGGATCCCTGGTACCGGGAGGTGAGAGGGACCGTCTCGGCAGTGAGGGAACACAGTCTTAGTCGCCGCTTCTGAGTGCCGCCAGATCCACCGTAACGGCTAAAATGGGCGATCAGCCGAATGACGGTTCTTGGCCGTTAGCGGACGGTCCACTTACGTCCGCTTTCGACCCTTTGCGGACATTAGCCCCCTGGCGGCTTGGCGGCCATTGCCGCCGCTCCGGCTTGTCTCAGTTTCGCTCTGACGTGGAACGTCTGCTCAGGTTGAGAAGCAGACGTTCGGCTGAACCCAGTTTGCCACGCGGGGTCTCCCGCCTTCCAGCGAACCGTTGCTTTCAGAGCCTCACCCGCTGCGCCATGGACCTACTTGCAGCAGAGCTATTTCGGCGACATCCTGCTGCCCTATGGAGCGAGGGTCAGAGCACACTAATTGCTTTCGTCCACGAGCGGCCCTCGCCGTCGGCGTAACGGGCCATCGGCGCGAGCGCCTGGCTGCCGCGGGCGCAGACGACTCCTATATTTCGAATACAGTTGCCCAGCTGCTCGGCGGCATTGCAAAGAGCTGCCGTGATGCAATCGAAGAGTACGGCGAGTTCTTCGCCGAGGCCAAAGCCGAACTGAGGCTAGTCACCGCGGTTGCCGAGGGCTCCGACCAGTTGGCAGGCGAGGTTGCCCGGCGCCAAGGATGGGTTCTCGACCTGTGCCTTCCTTTTTCGCGGGAGGAGTATGCGCGCGACTTCAATGACGACCCCTCGCGCGTCCACTACCAGGAACTGCTGACAAGCGCCCGCTGCGTCTTCGAGCTGCACGGCAGCCGCACGGACGAACAGACGGCCTATCAGGCGGTCGGCCGGATGATCCTTGACCAGTGTGACGTGCTGATCGCTGTATGGGACGGCAATCCGGCCCGAGGCCGCGGCGGCACCGCCCAGGTCGTCGCAGAAGCGATTGGCCAACGCATCCCAGTGATCCGCATTGATCCTTCGGCACGAACGGAGCCCGAGTTGATGTGGAGCGGCCTCGACGATGCTGATCTTGAGCAGCTGCTTCTAGAAACCGTCCCCAGCGCCCCGGCAGTACCATTGCTCAAGAACCTGGTGTTCGCGCTCTCGCAGCCGCCTGGCCGTGAAGCCGACGCCAAATTACTGCGCAGGTTCCTCGCCGGCGGGCAGCGGCCGCACCGCCCGGCTATGTCCTACCCGCTGCTGCTGTGGGCGACGGGCGTGCGGCCGATGCGCGTCTCGGACTTCCGGCACCGCGAGGAAGCTGACTCTGCCCGAGACCTGCGCGAGCTGCTTGCCACGGTTAGCGCGTCGCCACACGTCGACAACGGTCGGCTTCAGCGCCTGGTTGACCGCTACGCGAGGGCCGACGCCGCGGCTCTCGATTATTCACGTCTGCACCGCAGCGGCTTCGTCGGCAATTACGCCCTAGCCGCCTTAGCGGTGCTCCTCGCCCTCGCTGGCCTCGTCATGCCGCAGCTCAAGGTGCTGCTGGTGGGTGGCGAACTCCTGGTTGTCGTCTCCATCCTCATCCGCACCCGCGCGGGCAATCGTGCGGGGTGGCACGCTATGTGGCTCGACAACCGCCACCTGGCTGAGCGGCTGCGCACGCTGTGCCTTACCTCCCTTGTCGGCGATCTTGGCCTGCGCCACAGTGAGCAGAGGGACGCAGCCGCGATCCCGGGCTGGGTTGGATGGTACAGCCGCGCAGCGGGCAGAGAGGCGGGTCTGCTCTGCCGTCGGGCTGACCGCGGCTATCTCGAGCAGGTTCAGGCAGTTGCGTTGGCAGCGATCGAGGAGCAGATCCACTACCAGGAGACCGGTGCGGCGGAGGCGCATGCCATCGAGGAGCGGCTGGAGCGTGCCGGCGAGTTCTGCTTTGGAGCCACGATCTTGGCGTGCACCGTCTGGCTCGTGCTCACCGTCGCCGGTGTCCAGATGCACATCAGCGGCAAGGTGAGTGCTACGGAAGTTTTGACGCTCCTAACCGGCCTCCTCCCGGCGCTAGGCGCAGCTTCTTACGGTATCCGCATGCAGGCGGATTTCGCCGGAAACGCAGCGCGGGCCGCTGTCACCTCCGACCGCTTATCGCGCCTTGCACAGTCGATCCGCCGAGACCCCCCGTCGCAGGAAAGGCTAAGCGCGCGCCTCCGCCGCCTCGCCGACATTATGCTCGCCGACGTGGAACGGTGGAGGGCCACCTACAAGGTGCGGCAGCTCCGACTTCCCGGCTGAACTTTGAATGGTTCAGAGGCCGATCCCCCCGTTCTTTATCTCCGGATCGTAGCATTCGATGATGCCCTCCTCGTCGCGGAATCGCAGATTGTAATACAGTGTGCATTGTTCGTTGTTGAGGTCGATGACAAACAGCGTCGTGCCGCACGGCTTGATGTGTTCGACCGGGATCTCGGCGTCGTACATTCCCTGCTCGGGGCAGCAGTTCCGGTCGACCCAGATCGGATCGGCATCGTCGAACCGGAGCTTGCGCTTAGTGTTATCGATTAGGTGGAAGCGGATCGGGGTTGCGGGGTCACCTTTTTTCCGGCGCGGCACCTCGATAGCGAGACTGGATTGTGGACCCCCGTCCTCGAAGCGCCAGTTATGGCTAAACTGGAGACCCTTTCCGGTGACTTTTGCAAGCACGTCGACACGGATCGGCTTACCCGCCATTGACTGGCAGTTGTTCTGCGATTTCGGCTGCGGCAATTCATTCATGTCCGAGACTCCTTTGATCAGCTCCGGCCGGCGGCGGTCCCGAGTGCAGGTGGGCGGGGTGTCGGTAGCCGATCGCACTCAGGCGTCGGGAAGCCTGATCGGCTGCGACGTGATTCCCGGTGCGAAGATGCATCATCTGCACCTCAGAAAGCTCGCGCGGGTTCAGGAGCACGGAGGCGGGAGCCGCACGGATCGCTTGTCGCGCGGCCTCGACCGCAGCCCGTTGCCGGCCCATGGCGGCATGGGAGTCGCTCTCGGTCGCCAACGCCGCCACGGACAGGACGCGTTTGTCGAGCGGCCGCGCCTGGCGGGTCGCAGCGAGCAGCGCCTGGCGTGAAAGCGCAAGTGCTTCGGCGGGTGCGCGTTGGTGGAGCGCGAAGCGCGCACGCTGCAGCAGGCAGCGCGTCCAAAGTGGGCCATTCCAGTAGTTGACTGAGGGATCGAGCTTCACCAGCCGCTCGGTAACCGTGCAACCCGAGCGGATCGTTGCTGCCGCCTCGCTGACGCGACCGGTCGAAAGTTGCAAGTCTGCTAAATCGTGACGCGCGCCAGCGATCGCTTGCAACCATTCGCTATTGTCAGGCTCCACCTGGTATAATGCGTCGGAAATGGCGACTGCGCGATGCGCGTGCCCAAGCCCACCCGTGACCTCGCGGCGCGCTGCGAGCAATCTCCCAAGCGCGCGGTGAGCCGCCACTGCCGAACGATCGAGATCCGTGTCGCCGCTCTGCTTGCGGCGCAGCTCGACAAGCAGCTGCAGTTCTCGCTCGCGATGTGTCAGCGCCTGCTCTAGCTCACCGCTCTGCTCGTAAGCGTCCGCCAGCCAGGCGAGCCTGTTGGTGACATGCTTCTGGTAGTCGACGTTTGCCGGGTCGGCAGCGGCAAGGGCTTCGCTAACCGGGAGCGACCGGTGGAACACCTGCGCGGCTGTACGAAACCGCCGCTGCAGCAGCAGCAGCGTTCCCAGATTGGTATCCGCGTAAACCTGTTCAAGCCGGTACTTACGCTCGCCGGGTGCAACCGCGGCCATCCTGTCAGCCAGCGCTTTATACTCTTCGAAGCGGCGGGTCGCTTGATCGAGTTCCCCTCGCTGCCAACCGACGTAGCCGACCCAGAACACGTTTTGAGCATGCTCGAACAGGGCTTCTGGGTCGTGAGGGTTGCGGCGCACCAGCTCCGCACTGCCCGCGAGGGCAGCCGTATAGCGGCTGAGCGCGCCGCTCAGGTCACCGCGTGCGCTAGCGATTTCACCAATCAGGGTCAGCGCCCTCGAACGCTGTGCCAGCGCCTCGTCCGTCAGCTCGGACCTGTCCTGCTTGTCGTAATACTTCAGCGCTCGGCTGCCGACGGAATCGAGAACTTCCAGCCGCCCGAGCGGCTCAAGCTTTTCCTTGAGATCGCCAAGCATGAAACCGACTAGGCCTTCCGCCTCCCGCTTCTGCTCGCGGGCTTCGTTGCGTGCCTGCACGGCGGTGACGGCGAGGGTGCTCGTTACTATCATGCCAGCGAGTGACCCGGCAGCCATGAAGCCAAGTCGGCGCTGCCGCCGCAGGTGATCGCGCTGGACAAGGTCATCAAGGCCGACGCCCAAGATTGCGGCCGCGATCTTCAGCGCGCCGAGGCGCTTGCCGTCCCGACGGTCGCGCAGGTCTGCGGCGAGTGGGTCGGCGCGCTTGCCGGTCGGACGGCCGCGCTTATCGTATCGTTCGCGCAGCGCGGGCGGAAAGCATTCCTCATGCTCCCGCCCCACAATCTCGCTGGCGAACGGCTCGCCATCAACGATGGCTGCGATCACGCAACCGTCCGCTCGCGCCCGCTTGAAGGCGTCGATCTCGCGGTTCGTCCATTTGGATACCGCTGCGGCGGGAGAGCAGAGAACAATCAGGCACGCGGAGGCGCCAAGCGCTCGCTTGATCTCGGCGCCAAGATCCTCGGCGGCGGCGAGTTCCTGTTTGTCACGGAAGATTGGGATTAGCTGTTTAGGCACGACGCCATGGGCGGTCAGCCGCCCGACCAGGCTGCGCGGGACCTTATATTCCTCTAGGGTAGAGTGAAGCCACTTCGCCGCAGCTTCATCTTTGTGGCTGTAGCTGATGAAGGCAATGTACTGAGCCGCCGACACCGTCGCGGGTGGGTCGGCAGGCGCTGCTGCCGAGCGATACCACTCAGATGATCGGGACCACCAGTTCATCCGCGCCCTCGCGACTCGACCCGA
>JASLBJ010000172.1 GCA_030146725.1 Sphingomicrobium sp.
CATGTCGCGGCGCTTGGCGACATGGTCGTGATGGACTTCGTCGGAAGCGTCGACGGCGTTCCGTTCGAGGGCGGCGCGGGCGAGGACATGTCGCTCGAGCTCGGCTCGGGCCAGCTGATCCCGGGCTTCGAGGACGGCCTCGTTGGCGCCAAGGCGGGCGACCAGCGCGACGTCGACGTGACCTTCCCGGCCAATTACCAGGCCGAGGCCCTCGCCGGCAAAGCCGCGGTGTTCGCGGTCACGGTCAAGGCAGTGAAGACCGCGGGCGAGACCATGATCGACGAGGATCTCGCCAAGTCGCTCGGCCTCCAGAGCCTCGAGCAGCTGCGCGGCCTGCTTCGCGACCAGCAGCAGCAGGAGCTCAACGGGCTCACCCGCACGCACATGAAGCGCCAGTTGCTCGACCAGCTTGCGGCCAAGCACGACTTCGTCGTTCCGGAATCGATGGTCGAGGCGGAATATGAGAACATCATGCGCCAGCTTCGCCACGAGGCGGGGCATGAGGCCGACCCGCAAGCCGCGCTTGCCGAGATCGAGACCGAGGCGGCCGACTACCGCCACATCGCCGAGCGCCGGGTGCGTCTCGGCCTGCTGCTGTCCGACATCGGCCAGGGCAACAATATCGACATCACGACCCAGGAAATGAACCGGCTGATCGGCCAGGCGGCCTCGCAATATCAGGGCCAGGACCGCGAGCGCTTCGTCCAGTACGTCCAGCAGGACCCGACCGCCGCCGCCCAGCTGCGTGCTCCGCTCTACGAGGACAAGGTCGTCGACTTCCTGTTCGGCCAGGCCGAGATCAGCGAGCGCACCGCGACCCGCGCCGAGCTCGAAGCAGACCTCGAGAGCGAGGAAGGCCACGTCCACGGTCCCGACTGCGGTCACGCCCATGCTCACGCCGAGCCGGCACCCAAGGCAAAGGCCAAGGGCAAGAAAGCCAAGGCCGAGACGGCAGCTGCCGACACTCCGGCCGAAGCGGCTCCGACTGCCGACGCGCCGGTGGAAGCAGCGCCGGCCGTAGCCACTGCAGAGCCTGCCAAGCCGGCCAAGTCCAAGCCCGCGCCCAAGAAGGCCAAGCTGACCGAGGACAGCGACGAGGCGCCCAAGCCGGCCAAGCCGCTCAAGAGCGAGCCGGCCGACAAGGCCGCCGCTGCAGCGGTCGACGGCGGTGACAAGAAGCCGGCCAGGAAGAAGAGCGACAAGCCGGCCAAGTAAGCCAGCCTGAACGGTCAGGGGAGGGCGATCGGATGAATGCCGAACCGCGCATCGCCGTCCTGCTGCCCTGCTACAACGAAGCCGCGACCATCGCCGCCACGGTCGCCGGTTTTCGCGCCGCGCTTCCGGCCGCGACGGTCTATGTCTACGACAACAACAGCGCCGACCGGACGCGCGAGCTTGCGGTCGAAGCGGGTGCAACCGTCCGCTCGGAGCGCCAGCAGGGCAAGGGTCATGTCGTCCGGCGGATGTTCGCCGACGTCGACGCCGACGTCTACATCATGGCCGACGGCGACCTGACCTACGATCCAAAGGCCGCTCCCGCGATGGTCGACCTGCTGCTCGCCGACCAGCTCGACATGATCGTCGGCACTCGCAAGCACGAGGAGGCGGACGCCTATCGCGGCGGTCATGTGCTTGGCAACCGCCTGTTCACCGGGCTGCTCTCGGGCCTGTTCGGGCGCAGCTTCTCCGACATTTTCTCCGG
Organism: Sphingomicrobium sp.; assembly: GCA_030146725.1. GTDB lineage: Bacteria > Pseudomonadota > Alphaproteobacteria > Sphingomonadales > Sphingomonadaceae > Sphingomicrobium. Next base: position 1,703 of record JASLBJ010000172.1, read on the forward strand.
CTACCGCGTGTTCTCGAGGCGGTTCGTCAAGAGCTTCCCGGTGCTTTCGTCGGGGTTCGAGATCGAGACCGAGATCAGCGTCCATGCACTCGAGCTCAGGATGCCCGTCGGCGAGGTCGAGACCAGCTACGGCGCGCGTCCCGAAGGCTCGGCGTCGAAGCTGTCGACCTACCGCGACGGCTGGCGAATCCTGACGACGATCGCCACGCTCTACCGGGTCGAGCGGCCGGTGCTGTTCTTCGGCACGATCAGCGCTGCGCTGGTGATCGCCGCGCTGCTGCTCGCCGTCCCGCTCGTCGTGACCTACCTCGACACCGGCCTGGTGCCACGTTTCCCGACCGCGATCCTGGTCACCGGAATGATCATCGTCGCGGTGCTGTGCCTGTTCGCCGGGCTGATCCTCGACACCGTCACCCGCGGCCGCCGCGAAATCCGCCGCTTGGCCTACCTCGCGCTGCCCGCCCCTGGGGCGCCTTGACCGACCGCCAGCTTGCCGGGTGGCGGTCCCTTGCCCACCCCTCTTGCATCCGCCGCGCTTGAACCTGCCCCGCTTCCGCCCGATGTAGGCTGACGACAGCAACCCAAGGATCCGCGACCCTCATGAACTATCCCGACATCGTCTCGCAGCTCGTTCCGATCGTCATCGAGCAGTCCAACCGGGGCGAGCGCAGCTTCGACATCTATTCGCGGCTGCTGCGCGAGCGGATCATCTTCGTCACCGGCATGGTCGAGGACCACATGGCCTCGCTGATCACCGCCCAATTGCTCTTCCTCGAGTCCGAGAACCCGAAGAAGGACATCTTCATGTACCTCAATTCGCCCGGCGGCGTGGTCACCGCCGGCCTCGCGATCCACGACACCATGCAATATATCCGCCCGCGCGTCGGCACCGTGTGCATCGGCCAGGCCGC
>JASLBJ010000173.1 GCA_030146725.1 Sphingomicrobium sp.
CGCCACCAGATCACGTCCTTCTCGACGACGTTATCGTACATCGAACGCCAGCGAGCGATCCGCTCGTCCAGTTCCATGTTGAGTGCTCGCTCCAGCGCGTCGGCGAGTTCGTCGGCGCTGTAAGGGTTCACAAGCAGCGCCTGATCGAGTTGCGCCGCGGCGCCCGCAAAGCGTGAAAGTACGAGCACGCCGGGGTCAGCAGGGTCCTGTGCCGCGACATACTCCTTGGCGACGAGGTTCATGCCGTCGCGGAGCGGAGTGACCAGCCCCACGCGCGAAGCGCGGTACACGCCGGCGAGCACGCCCCGGTCATAGCCCTGGTTCACGTAACGAAGCGGCACCCAGTCAAGATCAGCATGCGCGCCGTTTATGCGACCCGACAGCGCGTCGAGAGTGGCGCGGATGTCCTGATAGCTTTGAACTGTGCCGCGTGACGGTGGAGCGATCTGCAGCAGGTAGACCTTGGCGCGCGCCTCCGGCCGCGTCTCCAGGAAGCGGCGGTATCCGTTGAACCGCTCCTCCAGCCCCTTCGAATAATCGAGTCGGTCGACACCAATCATCAGACTGCGTCCGATGGAGGTTTCCACCATTCGGCGGCGCGTCGCCTGCGCCTTGTCGCTGTTGGCGGCGGCGATGAATTCCGCCGCGTCGATCCCGATCGGACAGGCGATCGCACGGATCGTGCGCCCGCCGACCGTCACACTCCCGTTTGGACCGATGGTCCCGCCCATCTGGTGCGTGACGTAATGGTGAAATGAGGCGAGCCACTCTTCGCTCTGGAAGCCGATCACGTCGTAGGCGAACAAGGCCTCGACCAACCGCCGATGCTGCGGCAGCGCAACAAGCAGCTCGGTTGGTGGCCACGGAATGTGCAGGAAAAAGCCCAGCCGGTTGGTGATGCCGTTCTGACGCAGCACCCATCCCAACGGGATCATGTGGTAGTCGTGAACCCAGACGAGATCGTCCGATTCGATATGCGGGCTGATGATCTCTCCGAAGCGTCGGTTGACGCGCTCGTACCCTCCCTGGAAGTCGCGCTCGAACTCGGTCAGTCCGAGCCGATAGTGGAACAGCGGCCACAGCGTCCGGTTGGCGTAGCCATCGTAATATTCTTCGATGTCCTGTTCGGACAGGTCGATCGTGCCCGATGTCACCCCGCCAAAGGTTTGAAACGAAACGTCGCTACTTTCCCCGGTTTCACCCGACCAGCCGAACCAGATGCCGTCATGCTCGCGAAGCGCAGCGGTCAGTGCAACCGCCAGCCCGCCTTGCGCGCCACTCTCTCCGGCGCTCGGCGCCTGGACACGATTCGAAACTACGATGAGGCGGCTCAACGGATCGCGCTCCAACCCTCGCTCAACAGCACCGCGCAGTTGATCGTCCCCACCAGCGAATAGGTTTGCGGATAGTTGCCCCACAGTTCGCCAGTCGCAGGATCGATGTCCTCCGACAGCAGTCCCGCCGGCGTACGACGATCGAGCATTTCGGCAAACAGCGCTCGCGCGTCTGCGTTCCGTCCGGTAAAATGCAGTGCCTCGATCAGCCAGAATGTGCAGACGTTGAACGCGGTATGCGGCAGGCCGAAGTCGTCCTCGGTAGCGTAGCGAAGCATGTGCGATCCGCGGCGAAGGCCCGTCTCCACCGACTCGAGCGTCCCCAGAAAGCGCGGATCATCGGGCGCAAGGAAGCGCAGGTCGAGCAATTGAAGCAGGCTGGCGTCAAGATCGTCATTACCGAACGTGGCGGACACCCGGTTGCTTTCGGGGCGCCACGCCTGCTCCTCTATCGTCCTGCGCATCGTGGCAGCGCGGTCAGACCAGAACTCATCGCGTTCGGTAAGTCCAAGCGCTCGCGCCGCTCCTGCCAGCCGGTCGCAGGCAGCCCAGCACATTGCCGCAGAATAGGTGTGGACGTGGCTCTTCGTGCGTAGCTCCCAAAGTCCGGCATCCGGCTTGTCGTAGCTCTGCCACGCCCGCTCGCCGACCGGTTCAAGCGCCCGAAAATCTTCGACGCCTGCCACCCGAAGCAGTCGATGGTCGAAAAAGGCCTGCACGTTGGACAGGACGATCTGGCCGTAGGCGTCATGCTGGATCTGTCGGTAGGCGTCATTGCCGACGCGAACCGGTCCCATCCCGCGATAGCCGGAAAGGTCGGGCGCCACGCTCTCCGTCAGGGTCTCCTCACCGCCGACGCCGTAGAGCGGTTGGATATGGCCGACTGCGGCATTGTCGACGATGTTCCGCAGATATTCGAGATAGCCTTCGAGCACGTCCAGCGCGCCCAGGCGGTTCAGCGCCTGAACCGTGTAATAGGCATCCCGGATCCAGCAGTAGCGGTAATCCCAGTTGCGCTCCGACCCGGCGTGCTCGGGGATGGACGTCGTCAGCGCCGCGACGATCGCGCCGGTTTCCTCGTGCTGGCAGAGCTTCAGCGTAATTGCCGAGCGAATGACCGCGTCCTGCCACTCGGGCGGGGTTGCCAGTCCGCGGACCCAGTGCCGCCATTCCTCGGCCGTCCGGTCGAGCATCGCATCGAGGGCGGTCGGGATCTGGTCCGAAAAGCTCTCGTCCGGTCCAAGGAAGAAGTGCAACGGGCGCTCGACGCGAAACAGCCTCTCGTCCTCCACCCAGCCGACGGGCGCAGTCGTGGACAGACGCATCACCGCATCTGCGACTGCGTAGCGCATATGGTTGGATCCCCGCGACCGGGTGGCCCTTGCCGAGCCCCAGCCGGTCGAAGGTCGCAGTCGCACGCGAATGCGCGGACTCCCGGCAACCGGCCGAACGATGCGAACGAACGCCACGGGGCGGTACATGCGCCCATTTTGCCGAAAGCGTGGGCAGAAATCGGTGACTTCGATGCTGTTGCCCGAGCCGTCGGTGTGCCGGGTCACCAGGATTGGCGTGTTGCGCAAGTAGAACTGGGATGTCTCGACCACACCGTCGAGCTCGATCTCCCAGAAGCCGTGCGCGCCCTCGCCTGCGGGTGGCGAATCGTCGAGCAGCGAGCAGAACGCCGGATCGCCATCGACGCGCGGCAGGCAGCCCCAGACGAACCGCCCGGCACGGTCGACGAGCGCCGACACCTGGCAATTGCCGATCGGCCAAAGATCGAGCGTCGCGGTCACAGCGACGCCAGCCAGCCATGAACCGCGGCGACGTCGGGGAGCCCGTACCGCGCTTCGGTCGGCCGCGCCGGACCGACAAGCACACCGAAGCCGCCGGCAGCCTCGCACCAGGCAAAGCCGGGCTCGTCCGTGTCATCATCGCCCAGAAAGACTGGATCGTGCCCGCCGAACGGAGCCACGTCCATCAACGCGGCAATTCCGCTGCCCTTGTCGTGACCCGTGGCGCGGAGTTCGACCATCATCTTGCCCTTCTGCACAAGCAGCCCGTTCCGTGCTCCCATATCTTCCGCGAGGGCGTGCGCCCGCGGACCAGCCGATGGCGCAAGGCGGTAATGGACTGCGACGCCCAGGCTTTTCACTTCCATGATCACGCCGGTCTCGCCGGCGAACGCGTCGGCGAACAGGTTCTCGGCGTCCCGCAGGGCTTCAGGCCGTTTGGGGGCAATTACCTCTGCGCCCGGCAAGCGGACCTCGCCCCCATGGCTCCCTACCAGTGCAAGCCGGTCCGCAATCGACCCAAGCAGCGAATCGATCTGTGCCACCGAACGCCCGCTGACAATCGCGAGGCGCCCGTCCAGCGAACCCGCGATCCGCTCGAGCAGCGGCGCCAGGGTAGCAGCGACCACCACCCCATCCGGCCGGTCCGCCAGCTCGACCAGCGTTCCATCGAAGTCGAGGAAGAGGCTGACATCCTGTGCGCGAATGTGGGGTGGCGGCGAATACGGGGACGTCGGTGTAAGCATCGGGGGGCTCTAGCTTCAAACCGCGGCGCTCGCGACTGCGTTTCACCCATGATCGAGCCGCATTTGATCTTAAACACCGGATCGCGTGCTGGCGGCTTCCCGCGATTCACCCGACCACGCTGCAGCATACCCGTACTTGGCGGCACCACGCTGGACCAGTCACGACCTCGATCAGAGGCAACATCTGACGTCCGTACCGATCCTTATGCCGCCGCCCAGCTCGCGCTGAGCAGCGCCACATATGCTCCAAGCACGGCCCTGCCACACCTGGCCGACGATCCTGCCCTTCCAGACCATGCCACGCGGGCAGTCGGCCCCGTGCTGCCTGTCACTGACTGAGCTTGGAGCGATCGAGCTGCACCGTTGCAACAAGGCCCCCTACGGACCAGTCGTGCTCGATCGTGCCGCCCAGCTGGCGAGACACACTTCGCCGCACCAGCTTGCTGCCAAAGCCTTCTGTCTCCGGTGGAGCCTCCACCGGGGGACCGCCGCGTTCCATCCAGATGAGG
>JASLBJ010000195.1 GCA_030146725.1 Sphingomicrobium sp.
CGAGCACGGAGGCGCGGATGACCTCGACCGCGCTCACGTCCACTTGGGTCGCGGGGCTCTGGCTCACAGGCGCCTGCGCATGACGATGTCCTCGTCGGCGTGGGTTCCGACCATGAAATGATAGCGGCCGACGGGCTCGAAGCCGTGGCGGTCGTAGAAGCGGCGGGCGCGGTGATTGTCGGTGAACACGGACAGATAGATTTCGTCGGCGCCGCGGCCGACCGCGGTTTCGAGCGCCCAGGCCATCAGCGCGTCGGCAGCGCCGCGGCCTTGCCATGGCCGCAGGATGTAGAATTGGCGAAGCTCGATCGGGGTGCCCTGTGGCTCGAACGGCAGGGTCGGCGGGCCGAGCTTGGCGTAGGCGACCGCCTCGCCGCCGGCCTCACCGATTCGAATGCCAAGGGCCGGGTCGGCGAGATCGGCGCGCCAGCGCTCCTCGGCATGGTTGACGAGAAAGGTGGCGAGGTTCTCGGGCGAGTAGAGGTGGCCGAAGGTTTCGGTGAAGCTCGCCGCGCCGAGGCTGGCGATGGCGGGCGCGTCGGCCGGCGTGGCGTCGCGGAAGGCGATAGTCATGGGGCGAAGCCAAGGGGGGTCATGGCGAGAAGCCGGCGGGCGGCGGCCACACGGCGGCATAGGCTGCGACGGTCTTGAACAGGCTGCCCATCGCATCCGGGTCCGTCAGGCGGCGGCGAGCGGCCTCGATCTCGGCGGCGCGATCCGGGTGGGCGCTGGCAAGGGCCTCGGCTCGGGCTGTGATGCCGAGTCGGTCGAGCCATTCGCCTTGGGTGACGACGGCGGTGACCGCGACATTGAGCGCGCCGAGCGCGACGCCGAGCGCCTCGAAGTCGACGTGCGCGGTGAGGTCCTGCTCGCCGGGGTCGGCAAGAGCGTCGGCGAAGCGGTGCTCGCGCATCGCCTGCAGGGTGTCGCCCTCCGCGGTGCGGGCGTGGCCATAATCGACGATCAGCGCGACTCCGCCGCTGTTGGCAATCAACGCGCCGAGTTGGCCGGCGACGGCGCTTCGGGCGGGCGAATCCTCGCGGATCGGGCCGTCGGGGGTGAAGGCGAGGCGGTCGGCGGTGAGGGTGACCTGGCGTTCGCTTGCGCCGACCCACTGGCGGATCGGAAGCGCGTCGAAGAATTCGTTTGCCACGGCCAGCAGCGGGCGGTCGATAGGCAGGCTGTCGAGCGAATCGTGCCAGATCGCATCGGGCAAGAGCGAACGCTGGCGTTCGCGCAGGACGGGACTGGTCTCGACCAGATGGACCTCGCCCGCGAAGCCTGCCTGGCGCAGAACCCGCAGCGCATCGGCGGCGAGCGTGCCGCGCCCGGGGCCGAGCTCGACGAGGATCGCGTCGCCGGGTGCCTGTGCGCGCTGCCAGCAATCGGCGAGACAGGCGCCCAGCAATTCGCCGAACATCTGGCTGATTTCCGGCGCGGTGGTGAAGTCGCCGGCGCTCCCGAGCGGATCGCGAGTGCCGTAATAATGCTCGTTGCAAGCGGCCATATAGGCCTCGACACTGATCGGGCCGTGGGCGGCAATCCGCTGGCGCAGCGCGATCTCGAGCGCGGTCAGGCGACGCTCTCCGTGCCCGCAATCGGCTCGACCCGGTGGCGGCGGTTTTTGGCCGTTGCCATCAGGTAGATGCCGCCGACGATCATCGGCACCGACAGCCACTGGCCCATGTGCAGGCCGGTCGATTGCGCAAAGCCGACCAGCTGGCTGTCGGGCTCGCGCACATATTCGACGAGGAAGCGGAACAGGCCGTAGAAGAAGATGAAGGCGCCGGTGAGTTTGCCGGGCTCGTAGCGGGCGTTGGTGCGCCAGAACATAAACCACAGGATGCCGAACAGCACGAGGCCCTCGAGCCCGGCTTCGTAGAGCTGGCTCGGGTGGCGCGGAGGTCCGAGGATCATGTCACCGGTGCTTGCAAGCTCGGGGAAGCGGACTGCCCAGGCGACGGTCGTGGGCGCCCCCCACAGCTCATGGTTCACGAAATTGGCAAGGCGGCCGAAGAACAGCCCGAACGGCACGACGCAGGCGACATAGTCGTGGATCCGCAGCCACGGCAATTTCTCCTTGCGAGCAAGGTAGAGGATCCCGACCGTGGTGCCGACGACTCCGCCGTGGAACGACATTCCGCCGTCCCACAGCTTGAGGATGTCGATCGGGTTCTGGAGATAATAAGACAGATTGTAGAACAGGACGTAGCCGAGGCGGCCGCCGAGGATGATGCCGAGGGCGGCATAGAAGACGAGGTCGTCGGCATGGCGGCGGGCCATCGGCGCACCCGGTTCCTTGAGCAGCCTCAGCATGTACCAATAGCCGATGAAGATTCCGGCGAGATAGGCGAGGCTGTACCAGCGCAGCTCGAAGAAGCCGAGATCGAGCGCGACCGGGCCGACGCCGAGATCGGTCCAGGCGATTGCGTTGGAGCTGGCGGTTTGCAAGGACTTCCCCCTGGATGCTGAGCGCCTCATAAGGGGCTCAGGTGCAAAGGCAAAGGAAGTGCGCGTGCCAAGCGATCTCGATCAACGGTTCGACAACATGCTTGCAGCCGTGACCGGGCCTGGCGGGCGGCTGGTGCTGGATACCGACGCCGAGGGGCGGACGATCGTCGCCAACTTCCCGGCGACCCTGCCGGTGTTCTTCAAGATCTTCTGCGGGCTCTACGCGGACCGCGAGGCGCTGGTTGCGGGCGAGGAGCGGTTTCTGTTTCCCGAGCTCGACGCCTGGTCCGATCGGCTCGCGCTGGCGCTGGTCGCGCGCGGCATCGCCAAGGGCGACCGGGTCGGGATTGCGATGCGCAACTGTCCGAGCTGGGTCGTCAGCTACATGGCCGTACTCAAGGCCGGCGGGGTCGCGACGCTGATCAACGGCTGGTGGCAGGCGCATGAACTCGAGCATGCGATCGCGCTGGTCGAGCCGCGGCTGATCATCGCCGATGCACCGCGTGCCAAGCGCATCGCGGCGCTGCAGGGCGGGCATGAGCTGGTCGCGCTCGACGTGGCGCTGCCGATCGAGGCCGCGCTGGCGCCGCTGTTGCAAGCAGGCGGCGAGGGGATGAGCCTGCCCGAGGTTGGCCCCGACGACGATGCGACGATCCTGTTTACCTCGGGCTCGACCGGGGAGGCGAAGGGCGCGCTGTCGACTCACCGGGCCGTGACGACCGCGACCTACGCCTATGCGAGCGGACTGATGACGCTGCTTGGGCTACTGACCGCCGAGGGCCGGCCGCCGGCGGTTCCGCGGACGTTGCTCAGCGTGCCCTTGTTCCACGTCACCGGCGAGGTGCCGGTGATGCTCAACAGCTTCGTCGTCGGGCGCTGCATGGTGGTGATGGCCAAGTGGGATGCAGGTGAGGCGCTCAAGCTGATCGAGGCCGAGCGGATCACCTATTTCGTCGGTGTGCCGACGATGAGCCTCGAGCTGATGACCCATCCCGAGCGCACGAACTACGATCTGTCGTCGCTGCGCGACATTACCGCAGGGGGAGCGCCGCGGCCGATCGCCCATGTCGAGCGGCTGCAGCAGGAGTTTCCCGAGGCGCAGCCGGCACTGGGCTATGGGCTGACCGAGACCAATGCCACCGGGTGCAGCAATTTCTGGGGCAGCTATGCGGCCAAGCCGTCGTCGACCGGGCGGCCGCAGAAGCCGTTCGTCGAGGTCGCGATCCTTGGTGCCGCCGACGAGCATCTGCCTGCCGGCGAGCGCGGCGAGGTAGCGATCCGCACCGCTGCGAACATCAAGGGCTATTGGCGTAACCCCGAGGCGACGCGGGCGGCGATCACCGACGATCTGTTCATCCGTACCGGCGATATCGGCTACCTCGACGAGGACAATTATCTGTTCATCGTCGACCGCAAGAAGGACATCATCATCCGCGGCGGCGAGAATATCTCGGCGGCCGAGGTCGAGGCCGCCTGCTACGCCTGTCCGGAGGTGGCTGAAGTGTCGGTGTTCGGCGTGCCCGACGAGCGGCTTGGCGAAGTGCCGATCGCGATCGTGCTTCCGCGCGAGGATGCGAGTCTCGACGAGGCGGGCCTTCGCGCATTCCTCGAGGGGCGGCTTTCGGCCTTCAAGGTACCCGCGCGCATGCTGTTCACCGACGAGCCGCTGCCGCGCCTCGGCACCGGCAAGATCGACCGCGTGGCGCTGAAAGCCCAACACGGCGGCTGATTCCCGCTTGCCGGAACTTGACCGGCGAACGCTGCTGATCGGCGGCGGGCTTGGCATCGGGCTGATCGTCGCCATCGCCGCGCTGCCGTGGCGAGCGGGGTCGCCGGAGGTGGAGCGGGAGGGCGAGTGGAGGCTTGGGCCACTGGTGACGATCGCGCCTGATGGGCGAGTGACGGTGGCGGTGCCGCAGGTCGAGACCGGGCAGGGCATCTGGACAGCATTGCCGCAGATCGCAGCCGACGAGCTTGGCGCGGCCTGGCAAACGGTCGGGGTCGAGCCGGCGCGGCTTGGGGCAGGGCTTGCCAATCCGCTGGCGGGCGAACTTGGCTGGACCGATGGGCTCGGGGCGTGGCGGCGATTCCGGCTTCCGGCGGGGGCAATGCGAACCACTGCCGGATCGACGTCGGTGCGCGCGTTCGACGGGCCGATGCGCGCGGCGGCGGCGGTTGCGCGGACGATGCTGGTCGCGGAAGCCGCCGAACGCTGGGGCGTCGATGCGGGCGAGTGCGACGCGGCTGACGGGCGCGTGCGGCACCGGGGCAGGACGCTGGGCTTTGGCGATCTTGCCGAGGCGGCGGCGAAACGTTCCGTGCCGTCGGACGCGGAGCTTCGCCGCGGTGGCGGGCGGCTGGTGGGCAAGCCACTACCGCGACTTGACCTTGCGGCGAAAAGCGACGGCAGCTTCCGCTTTGCGGCGGACGTGCGGCTGCCCGGGATGCTGTTCGCCTCGGCCCGTCTGGCGCCGCCCGGCGGCCGGCTGGCGGGCCTTTCGCGCAAGGCTGCGGAACGCGTGCCGGGTGCGCGGGTAGTGGCCGGGCCGGGCTGGCTTGCGGTGGTGGCCGAGAGCTGGTGGGCTGCCGAGCGGGCGCTGAAGGTTGCCGACGCCCGCTTCGAGGCGCCCGCGCCGGCCGACACGCGGCCGTTGCGCGAACGGTATGAGGCGGCGCTTGGCGGGGATGAGGCCGAGCGTTGGCATGACCGCGGCGATTATGCGGGTACTGTGCAGGGATCGCGCCCGCTGGCCGCAAACTACTGGGTGGAGCCGGCGCAGCATCTCGGGCTCGAGCCGCTGGCGGCGACCGCCCGCTTGCTCGACGGCCGGCTGGAGGTGTGGGCGCCGACGCAGGCGCCCGAACTGGCGCGGGCCGCTGCCTCGCGTGCGGCCGGCGGCGCGGAGGTCGTGCTTTACCCGATGCCGCCGGGCGAACCGGGAGGACGGGCACTCGAGGCCGACGCAATCCCGATTGCGGTCGCACTTGCCCGCGAGCTCGGGCGCCCGGTGCAGGTCAGCCTTCCGCCATCGGCAAGCCAGGCCTACGCGCCGCTGTCACCGCCGCTGCTTGCCCGGATAAGCGCGCTTGCCGGATCGGACGGGATCCCCGTCGCGTGGCGAATGCACGCGGTCACGGCCGGTGGGCTCGACGCGGCAATCACTCGGATGGCTGGCGCCGAGGACATATTCACGCTGGGAACGGCGTCGCTCGACGGCTCGGTCCCGCCTTATGCCATTCCCAGCCTGGCGGTCGACGCGACGCACGCGCGCGTGCCGTTCCGAACCGGCTACATGCGCGGGCATCCGCAGCGACCGTTCGTGTTCGCAATCGAAAGCTTCGTCGACGAGCTTGCGCGGGCGGCCGGGCTCGAGCCGCTGGCCTTTCGAATGGCGATGCTGGGTGGGAATCCGCGGCTTGCCCGCTGCGCGCAGGCTGCCGCGTCGCAAGCGGGTTGGGACGGGGGCGGGGCGGGCAGCAGCATGGGCCTGGCCGCAGCCTCGCTGTTCGGATCGCACATCGCGCTGGTGGCCAGCGCGACCATCGGGGCCGACCAGTCGATCGCGGTCCACCGACTGGTCGCTGCCGTCGACTGCGGGCGGATCGTCAATCCCGGGCTGTTGCGCCAGCAAGTGGAAGGCGGGCTGTTGTGGGCGCTTGGCCTCGCCGCCGTGTCCGCGCCGGAGTTCACGGGCGGGGTTGCCCGCGCCCGCCCGCTTGGGCAACTCGGCCTGCCGCGGATCGCTCGGACACCCGAGATCCTCGTCGAGCTGATCGGGAGCAACGCCGCACCCGGCGGGGTCAGCGGACTTGGTCCGGCAATCCTTGCGCCCGCGCTCGCCAACGCGATCCATGCAGCGACGGGACGAAGGCTGCGCAGCCTGCCGTTCGACCCTATGGCGGTGGGATGATCCCCGAATCGCCCCATCCGCAGATCCCGCCGCCCAAGGTCGGCGTGCTCCTCATCAACCTCGGAACGCCCGATGCGCCGACCGCCGATGCGGTGCGGCGTTATCTCGCCGAATTCCTGAGCGATCCGCGGGTGATCGAGATTCCGCGGATCGCGTGGAAGCCGATCCTGCACGGCATCATCCTGCGCACCCGGCCGGCCAAGTCGGCGCATGCCTATGGCCAGGTGTGGACCAACGAGGGCTCGCCGCTGATGGCGATCAGCGTTCGCCAGACGCAGGCGCTGCAGGAGCGGCTCGGGGCCGGCGTAATGGTCGAGCAGGCGATGCGCTATGGCACGGCGTCGATCGCGGCGGCGCTGACCCGCATGACTCAGGCGGGCGTGACGCGGGTGCTCGCGGCGCCGCTTTATCCGCAATATTGTGCGGCGACGACGGCGAGTGCCAATGACGCCTTGTTTGCGGCGGTTGCGGCACGGCGGTGGCAGCCGGCGCTGCGCACCCTTCCGCCTTATCATGACGATCCGCGCTACATCGAAGCGCTGCGCGCCGATCTCAGCCGCCAGCTCGAGGCGCTCGAGTTCGAGCCCGAGCGGCTGCTGCTGAGCTTTCACGGCATGCCGCAGCGGACGCTCGAGCTTGGCGATCCGTACCACTGCCACTGCCAGAAGACCGCGCGGCTGCTTGGCGATGCGCTTGGACGGCCGGTCGACATTGCGTTCCAGTCGCGGTTCGGGCGAGCGAAGTGGCTGGAGCCTGCGACGGACAAGGTGCTCGAGGCGTATCCGGGCGAGGGCGTGAAGCGCATCGCAATCGCTGCGCCGGGTTTCTCGGCCGATTGCCTCGAAACGATCGAGGAACTGGGGATTCGCGGGCGCGAGTCGTTCATCGCCGCCGGCGGAACCCATTTCGCGCGGCTCGACTGCCTCAACGATTCGGCTGACGGCATGACCATGCTGGAGCAGCTGATCGGCCGCGAGCTTGATGGATGGGTGCCCCGGACCTAGACCGCCTCTCGCAAGAAAACAGAAGGAGAGGATCAATGGCTCGAGTGGCAATAGTCACCGGCGGAACGCGCGGCATCGGCGAGGCGATCAGCGTCGCGCTCAAGAACATGGGCATGGAGGTCGCGGCCAATTACGCGGGCAACGACGAGCGCGCGCGTGCATTTTCCGAGCGCACCGGGATCAAGACGTACAAGTGGGACGTGTCCGACCACGAGGCCTGCCAGGCGGGCGCTCGTGCGGTCGAGGCCGAGCTTGGGCCGGTCGACGTGCTCGTCAACAATGCGGGCATCACCCGCGACACGACGATGAAGCGCATGGACCTGCAGAAATGGCAGGACGTGATCGACACCAATCTTGGCGGTTGCTTCAACATGGCCAAGGCGGTGTTCGAGGGCATGCAGGCGCGCGGCTATGGACGGATCGTCAACATCGGCTCGATCAACGGCCAGGCCGGGCAGTACGGGCAGGTCAATTATGCCGCGGCCAAGTCGGGCATCCACGGCTTCACCAAGGCCCTGGCGCAGGAGGGCGCGCGCAACGGCGTGACCGTGAACGCGATCGCGCCGGGCTACATCGACACCGACATGGTTGCCGCGGTGCCTGAGGACGTGCTCGGCAAGATCGTGGCGAAGATCCCGGTCAACCGGCTGGGCAAGGCCGAGGAGATTGCGCGCGGGGTCGCCTTCCTGGTCGCCGAGGATGCGGGGTTCGTCACCGGGTCCACGCTGTCGATCAACGGCGGCCAGCATATGTACTGACGGGCGCAGGCGGGATGGAGCGAACAGCGAAGCCCGCCGATGCGCAAGGCCGAAGGCCGAGCGCAGCGCCCGGCACGGACGGCGGGTCGGCACCGCCGAGCCCGACCGACGGCGATGGCTTTGCCATCGCCGATCCGCCTGATCCCGGCGGCTTTGCCACCGCTGCGGTCACGCAGGCGGTCGCCACCGCCGGCCCCGCTTACGGTCCGCCAATAAAGCGCTCGGTGATGATCGCCGGACACATGACATCGATCAGCCTCGAGCCGATCTTCTGGGCCGCCTTGTCGACCGCGGCCGGCGAGCTGCAAAAGCCGGTCAGTGCGCTAGTTGCCGAGATCGATGCGGCGCGGCTCGATGCCCGGCCGCATCGATCTCGGCAACGAGCGCACTGACAGGCTTTTGCAGCTCGCCGGCCGCGGTCGACAAAGCGGCCCAGAAGATCGGCTCGAGGCTGATGGACGTCATGTGTCCGGCGATCATCACCGAGCGC
>JASLBJ010000205.1 GCA_030146725.1 Sphingomicrobium sp.
GACATCAAGATCAAGGCCGGCACCACCGGCCTGCTGATGATCGGCGGCGGCGTTCCGAAGAACTTCACGCAGGACACCGTCGTCTGCGCGGAGATCCTCGGCCACGAGGATGTCGAGGTGCACAAATATGCGGTGCAGATCACCGTCGCCGACGTCCGCGACGGCGCCTGCTCGTCCTCGACGCTGCAGGAGGCCGCATCGTGGGGCAAGGTCTCGACCGCGATGGAGCAGATGGTGTTCGCCGAGGCGACCTCGGTGCTCCCCCTCCTCGCCTCCGACGCCTGGCACCGCGGCGCCTGGAAGAACCGCGAGAAGCGCCGCTTCGCCAAGCTGTTCGACTAAGACGCAGTTCGCCTTCCCAGGCGTTGCCTAACGGCCTGAACTGAAGCACCCTCCTCCTGGAAACAGGGGGAGGGTTTTTCATGCAACCAAGTCCATTGCTCGGTCCGGTCGTGGCGCTGGTCGCCTGGTCGCTGCTGGTGCTGCTGTGGCTCGCCGCGGTCCGCTTCCCGCTGCTGCGCGGCAAGCCGATCCCGCCCGGCTCACGCGGCGCCGACCTCGAGCGGCAGCTTCCCGGCAAGACCAACTGGCCGGCGCACAATTACGCTCATCTCGTCGAACAACCGACCCTGTTCTACGCGATCGTCCTCTCGCTGGTGCTGATGGACTTCGATCATCCGGTCAACGTCTGGCTCGCCTGGGGCTACGTCGCTCTCCGCATCGCGCACAGCGTCGTCCAGATCACCGTCAACATCGTCCGCATCCGCATGATCCTGTTCCTGCTCAGCACATTGTGCCTGATCAGCCTGACCATCCACGCCGCCCTGCGGCTGACCTAGCGGCTGAAGCAGGCTGCAAGCTCGACATGGGTCGACCAGCGGAACTGGCCGACGGGAAGCACCCAGTCGAGCCGATAGCCGCCGTCGGCCAGCACGCGAGCATCGCGCGCGAAGGTCGCCGGATTGCAGCTCACATAGGCAATTCGCCCCACGCCCGATCCGGCAAGCTCCCGGACCTGCTCGAGCGCTCCAGCCCGCGGCGGATCGAGCACCACCGCCTCCAACCGCGCCAGTTCGGAAACGTCGAGCGGCCGCCGGTACAGATCGCGATGCTCGATGGCGATCCGCGGCGCAGCGCGCTTGAGCGCCAGGATCGCATCGCGCGACGCTTCCGCCGCTACCACCTGGCCAGGCAGCGCAAGCGCAAAGGTCCCAAGCCCCGCGAACAGATCGCCCGTTCGCCGAGCCTCCCCCACTGCCTCGAGCACCGCGGCGACCAGCGCCGCTTCCCCATCCTCGGTTGCCTGGAGAAACGCCCCCGGTGCAAGCCCGACCGGCACGCCCGAGAGCGTCACCGTGACCGGCTGCGGCTCGAACCGCGCTTCCGGACCAACCCCCGAATCGAGTGTCAGCCGCGCCAGCTTCTGCTCGAGCGCGAAATCGGTCAGCGCCTCGACCGCCGCCAACCCCTCGGGTTCGGGCACATGGGAAAGACCGACATCAACCCCTTGATCGCACAGGCTCATCTGCACCTGCCCAGTCCGTCCGACCCGCAACAGCCGCTCGCACAGCTTGCGAAGCGGCGCGACCAGCGCGAACAGTTCGGGCCGAAGCACATGGCATTCGCGCATGTTGACGATGCGGTTTGAGCGTTCGGCGTTGAACCCGATCTCGACCCCGCCGCGCAGACGAAGCATCCGCAGGCTCGCCCGGCGCCGGCTCCGCGGCGGCGACAGATGCGCCGGCCGAATCCCGCTCTCCAGTCCATGCTCGGCCAAGGCCCCGGCAACCCGCCCGGCGAGATATTCGCAATAGGCCGCGTCGGTGACGTGCTGGAGCTGGCATCCCCCGCACTCGGGAAAGTGACGGCACGGCGGCACCTGCCGTCCCGGCCCCTCGACCAGCGTGCCATCCGCCAGCAGCACGTCGCCCGGAACCCCGAACGGCACATAGGCACCGCTCTCCGTCTCGCCCTCCCCGCGCGCCGCAATGCGGACTACCGGATCACCCGTTGCGCAAGCGCAAGCGTCGCCGGGATCGCTCATCGCGCAAGGTCGAGCGCGCGCGGGATCGCCGCGGCAAGATCGTCGGCGATCATCCCCGGACCAGCCAGCTCCGCCGCCCGCCCGTGCAGCCACACCGCCGCACAAGCCGCCTCGAACCCCGCCATCCCGCGCGCCCGCAGCGCCGCGATCATTCCGGCAAGAACATCCCCGGTCCCGGCCGTCGCAAGCCACGCCGGAGCCGGCGGCGCAAAGCCGATCCGTCCATCGGGCGCCGCGACCAGCGTATCGGGCCCCTTGTACACCACCACGGCGCCGGAAGCTTTAGCCGCCGTCAGCGCCCGCTCGGGCTTGCTCCCGGGCAACTCGCCAAACAGCCGCACGAACTCGCCCTCGTGCGGCGTAATGACGGCATCCTGCCCGCGCAGCCGCTCGGGCTCGCCGACTTGCCCGATTGCATCGGCATCGATCACCTTGGGCGCGCGCGACGTCAGCGCCAGCGTCAGCAGCTGCGGAATATCCCCCATCCCCGGCCCGACGAGAATGCACCCGATCCGCGGATCGCCGAGCACCGCCGTCTCGGTCTGCACCACCGCGGCAGGCAATCCGTCGATCGCCCGCGAGGTGCTCACCCGCACATAACCCGCTCCCGCGCGCGCCGCGGCGGTCGCCGCAAGCGCAATCGCTCCCGGCATCTTGCCCGCCAGCGCATGAACCAGCCCGCGCGTAAACTTGTGCCCGAGTGGATCGAGCGGCGGCAGCGCGGGCACCCCGATCTCATGCCACTCCAACCCCGCATCGACACCGATCCCGGCAACCACGACCCGCCCGCACGAATGCATCGCCGGCGCCAGCCGGTGCGCGGGCTTCAACGCTCCAAACGCCACCGTCAGGTCGAAGCTCGGGACCCCGCTCAGCAGCGCCCCGCTGTCCGCCTCCACACCGCTCGGCAGATCGGCCGCAACGCGCACCTTGGCTTCACCCGAAAGCCGCAAGAACACTTGCTCGACAGCAGGTTCAAGCCCGCGCTTGAGACCAGTCCCGAACAAGGCATCGACCAGCACCGCCGCCGAGGCGGTCGCATCCGACAGCGCCTCCACCGGCCCGTCCCATCCGCCACGAGCCCAAAGCGCCACCTCGCTCCCAGGCTCGCCGAGCGCCGCCACCCGCACCGCCACGCCCCGAGCCGCCAGATGCCGCGCAGCGACAAAACCGTCGCCGCCATTATTGCCCGGCCCGCACAGGATCAGCACCGGCCTGCGACCCGCAAACCGCAACGTCGCCTCCGCCAGCCCAGCCCCCGCGCGCTCCATCAGCGTCTCGACCGACGTACCCGCATTGATCACCACCTGCTCGGCGGACCGCATGGCGTCAGCAGTAAGTATCGCTCTCATCCCCGCCCCATACCCCGATTGCGAGCGGAGCGAAGCAATCCAAGTGGTTCTTCCAGCCAGCTACCGCAGCCTGCTCGCAAGATGCCACCACCCGCCCGGCACCCGAACCGCTGCCGCATCCCGCGCCGCCTCGTCCCCGAACAGAGCAAAACAGGTCGCCCCCGAGCCCGACATGCGGACAAACTCGGCACCGTCCTGCCCGCGCATCCAGTCGAGCACCTCGCCAACCTCCGGCACCAGCGCCCTCGCGGCGGGCTCCAGATCATTCCGCCCCTCGCGCCAGTCCCCAAGCGGCCCACGATCGACCCCGTCCCACCGTGCGAACACATCGGCCGTCGACAGCGCGCGCCCCGGGTTCACCAGCAGCACCGGAACCCCAGCAACCCGAGCATCGTCGACCAGCCGCAAAGCATCCCCCGCGCCCTCGCCCCGTGACGTCATGCTCAGCAGGCAGGCAGGCACATCCGCGCCCAGCAACGGCGCCGCAGCGCTCGCATGCGCCGGATCGATTCCCCACAAGCCTGTCAGCAACCGCAGCGCAGCTGCCGCATCCGCCGACCCCCCGCCGATCCCCGAGGCGACCGGCAAATTCTTCGTCAGGGCGAGCCACGTGTAGCCATCGCTCACAGTCCCAACCCGGGCGCGCAACTGGTCCCACGCCCGCTCGATCAGATTGGTGCCGCTGAGATCCTGCGCGAACGGCCCGCCGATGCTTAGCGAAAGCCCGACCTCCGGCCCCGCATGGAAGCCCCCCTCAAGCCGGTCCCCGTCGACGCAGAACGCGAACAGCGTCTCGAGCCGATGCCGCCCGTCCGGCAGCTTGCCCCGGACATGCAGCGCGAGGTTGATCTTGGCCGGCGCAAGCTCGCGGGCCGGAGTCACGGGTCGGCGTTCAAGGCGCGGCGGTCGCCGGTGACAGCCCGGTCTCGATCTTGGCCCGAACCCGGCCCGCCATCTCGTCCTCGGCAGTGATCAGCGCCGCGTTCCACGCGAACCGCGCCTCGAAACGCCGCCCAGCCTTGTACAGGGCATCGCCCAGATGCTCGTGGATCTCGGCCTGCTGCGGGTCGCTCCTCGCCGCCCGCTGAAGCGTGCTGATCGCGTCGTTCAATCGCCCGCGCTTGTACAGTGCCCAGCCAAGCGAGTCGGTGATCGATGCATCGTCGGGTGCAAGCGCGCTCGCCTTGCGGATCATCGCCTCGGCAACGTCGAGGTCCTCACCGCGCTCGAGCTTGGCATAGCCCAGGAAGTTGAGGATCAGCGGCTGCTCGGGTGCAATCGCCAGCGCCGCCTGCAGCGCTGCCCGCGCCTCGGGCCAGCGATCGCCGCTTTCGAGCGCGGTCGCACGCAGCATGTGGAGCGTCCACAACTCGGTCTTCAGTCCCTGAGCGGAGGCGAGCGCAAGCGCCCGGCCATATGCCTCGGCGGACTGGTCGTAACGCTTCATCCGCGCCAGCACGTCGCCAAGCCGGGCGAAATCGCCGACCCCCGCGCTCCGCCCCGCTACCGCCCCTTGCGCCAGCGCCAGCGCTTCGTCGTGGCGCTTGGCATCGCCGAGGATCCGCGCCGCCGTGTCGCGCGCCTGCACCGCCAGCGGATCGTCGGCCGGAACCGCGGACAGCACGCGCAGCCCCTCGTCGCTCCGTCCACGTGCATCGAGCAGCAGTGCAAGCAGCACCGCCGCGGCGCTATTCCCCGGATCGGCATAGCGGGCGATCTGGATCATCGCGATCGGCAGCGCCTTGCTGTTGAGCCGGTTGAGATCGACCCCGAGCCCGAGCAACAGCTCGGCAAAGGCCGTGCCCGTGCCGTCGATTGCAAGCCCGCTCTGGCGCCCGGCCATCACGCGCTGGCGGGCGGCGCCGGTCTCGGTGCCCATGCCCTCGATCATCGCCAATGCCCGGTCGCGGTCACCAGCGGCAAGGAAGCCGTCGGCAAGCGCCAGCCGAAGGCGGGACTCGCGACCGCCACCGGTGCCGATCGCCCGGCGGGCGAACGGCTCGGCCTCCGCGGTGCGGCGGAACTTGAGATACAGGAACGCGCGATGCTCGTCGCGATACGGCGCAAGCACGCTGTTCGGCGGAATCTTCTCGATCAGCGACAATGCGCGTTGCAGGTCGCCGCGATCGGCCGCGGTCCAGGCCTGGAGCACCGGCTCGACGAACTGGAGATTGGCCTCCTCCGCCGTTCCGCCGGCAAGGAACAGCACCGCGCGCTCGGCGCGCCCGCTGCGGATCTCGTCGGCGGCCAGCAGCAGCCGTCCCTCGACCGCCAGGCTGGCGTGCGGAATCCGCCGTGCAAGCCTCACCGCCAGCGACATGTCCCCGGCCGCGATCGCCTCGCCGAGGGCTTGGCGAGCGATGCTGGTGTCGCTGGTGTTGGCGTCCGCAAGCGCGCCAAGCAGCCGCGCCGAGCGCGCACTGTCCCCAGCCATCGATGCCGCACGCGCCGCGACATAGGTGCGCGCGGATTCCGGGCTCGGCAGCGCCGCCAGCGCCGGCGCGGGCGCCATCAGCGCGGCTACCGCAAGCCACTTACATGTTCGGATAATTGGGTCCTCCCCCGCCTTCGGGCGTGACCCAGTTGATGTTCTGGGTCGGGTCCTTGATGTCGCACGTCTTGCAGTGAACGCAGTTCTGGGCGTTGATCTGAAGCCGCCGCTCACCGCCGTCACCCTCGACATATTCGTACACGCCCGCCGGGCAGTAATGCTGCTCCGGCCCGCCATAGATCGGCAGGTTGATCGCGGTTGGTATATCGGCGTCCTTGAGCGTCAGGTGAACCGGCTGGTCCTCCTCGTGATTGGTGTTCGACAGGAACACCGAGGACAGACGATCGAACGTCAGCACCCCGTCGGGCTTGGGATAGACGATCGGATGGGCATGGTCGCGCCGCCTGAGCCGCGTGTGATCGGGATGGTGCTTCATCGTCCACGGAACGCCGATCCCGAGATTGTTGAGCCACATGTCGGCGCCCGCATAGAGCGTCCCCACGAGCCCGCCGAACCGCGCCACCGCCGGTTGCGCGTTGCGGACCATCTTCAACTCCTTGACGATCCAGCTCGAATGGAGCGCGGTCTCATACGCCTCCAGCACGTCGCCGGAGCGCTCGGCCGCAATCGCCTCCGCCACCGCCTCCGCCGCGAGCATCCCCGACTTCATGGCCGTATGCGTGCCCTTGATCCGCGGCACGTTGACGAACCCCGCCGAGCAGCCGATCAGCGCTCCGCCCGGGAACACCAGCTTCGGGATTGCCTGGTACCCGCCCTCGTTGATCACCCGCGCGCCATAGGACACGCGCTTGCCTCCCTCGATCTCGGCGCGGATCGCCGGATGAGTCTTCCACCGCTGCATTTCCTCGAACGGCGAGATGTTCGGATTGGCATAGTCGAGCGCGACCACAAACCCGATTGCGACCTGGTTGTTATCCTGGTGATAGATGAACCCGCCGCCCCACGCGTCCTCGAGCGGCCAGCCCTGCGTATGGATCACTCGCCCGGGCTTATGCCGGTCCGC
>JASLBJ010000212.1 GCA_030146725.1 Sphingomicrobium sp.
CTCTATGCCCGCGAAATCTCGCCGGGGCTGAAGCTCGCGGGAACGCTGGCCTGGGGCCGCAAGTCGATCGAGCATCATGGCGACTGGCAGAACGACGACGCGTATGT
Source organism: Sphingomicrobium sp. (assembly GCA_030146725.1). Taxonomy (GTDB): domain Bacteria; phylum Pseudomonadota; class Alphaproteobacteria; order Sphingomonadales; family Sphingomonadaceae; genus Sphingomicrobium. The sequence goes on from JASLBJ010000212.1 coordinate 108, forward strand.
GGCCGAGCTCGGCCTCAAGCGCGGGGGCTGGACTCTGTTCACCCGTGGCGAGATTACGGAGAACCGTGAGCTCGTCGAACAGGAGGAAGGTGAGGATGGCGAGCACGGGGAAGCGTTCCGGGTGGGCAAGATCTCGATCGGCGCAGTGCGCGATGTCCAGGTCGCCAGCCACGTCTCGATCGGCGTCGGCGGGCTGCTCGCGGTCAACTTCGTGCCCGCTGCACTGGCGCCCCTCTATGGCGGCAACAATCCTCTTGGTGCTATGGGCTTCGTGCGGCTGAAGCTCCACTGATTGACTAGCGGGAGGTGAGCCAGCATATGGCCGCCTTCCGCAAGCGGCCCCTTCGTCTAGCGGTTAGGACGTCGCCCTCTCACGGCGAAAACACGAGTTCGATTCTCGTAGGGGTCACCAGTTCGTGCGGATCTTGCCGCGCGGATGACTGGAATGGCCCGTTCCGATCGTCAGCAACGAGCGGTGGTGGGCCAGCCTGACTGCGGCAGCGATCGCCCTGCCGCGCTCCCGTCGACCCACTGCTCGAGGATTCGGGCCATCCGCGGACCCGCACGTCCGTCACCGTAGGGCAGGGAGGGCGTGGCCATCACCGCGCGCGCAACCGGATCGGCGAGCACGGCGCGCACCTCGGCGACGATCCGCTTGGGATCGGTGCCGATCAGCCGCATGTTGCCGGTTGCAATGGCTTCCGGCCGTTCGGTCTTGTCGCGCAGCACGAGCAGCGGGACCCCAAGAGCCGGCGCCTCCTCCTGCACGCCGCCGGAATCGCTCAGCATCAGGTCGCATGCCAGCATCCGGGTCACCAGCTCGGCATGGCTGCAGGGAGGCAGCAGTGCGATCCCACGCGCTCCCCCAAGCATTTTCTCCATGCAGCCGGCGACGAAAGGGTTGGGGTGCAGCAGCACGTCGATCGCCAGGTCGCCGTCGCGGGCAAGCGCACGAAGCGCCGCGCCAATCGACTTCAGCCCGTGCTGCCAGCTCTCCCGTCGATGGCAGGTGACGAGCAGGCGCAGCATACCGCCGTCCTGCACGCTCGTCGGCCCCAGCCCGGCCTTGGTTGCGAGCAGCGCGTCGATCCCGCTGTTGCCAGTGACGAAGATCGTCCCGGGCACCCCTTCGGCCCGCAGATTGTCGGCCGCAAGCTCGGTCGGCGCGAACAGCAGGTCGGCGTGCGCGTCGATCGCGGTGCGATACTCCTCCTCCGGCCACGGCATCGCGGGATCATGGGTCCGCAAGCCGGCTTCGACATGAGCGACCGGAACGTCGGCCGCGAACCCAGCCAGGGCACCGCCAAGTGCACTCGACGTGTCGCCCTGAACGACCAGCAGGCTTGGGGGATCGCGCAGCAACTGCGGCAGCAGTGTTTGCGTGACCGATTTGACGTGAAGATGCGGATCGGGGAGCCCGGGACAGTGCAGCTCGACCATGTCGAACCCGCCAAGCCCATGGTCGGCGGCGTCAAGGGTGGGATGCTGACCGGTAAGGATCAGTGCCGGGCGTGCGCCTCGAGCGGCAAGCGCGTGCGCGACCGGAGCGAGCTTGATGGCTTCGGGTCTGGTTCCGATGACCAGCCGGATGTCGGCAAATTGCAGCTGTCCCCCTACTTCGGCCGGAGCAACCTGACCCCATTATGGATCAAGTGCAAGCAAGAAAGCGCGGTGACCCTAGCGGAAATTGTCCGCGTAGGCCTGAAGCTTAAGCCGGACGGGCTTGGCAGGAACCATGTGATAGTCGAGCCCGTGGCGCTCCGCATAAGCGATTGCCGCGTCGCTGCTCTCGAAGGTCATGCGCACCTGTGCGTTGGTGTCGCCGGAGCCGTTCCACCCGGTCAGGGGATCCGGGCGCATCGGCTCGTCGCGCTCGAATTCGAGCAGCCAGCGGCCCGAATTGGCCTTGCCCGACTGGGTCGTCTTGCGATCGAGTTCCACGATGCGTGCGCTGGTCATCTGGCGTGGGTGGCAAAGACCCGCATGCAAATCAAGCTGTTCAGGCGGGCAAAGCAAGCTGGTCAGTCGGGCAAATCAAGCTGGTCAGTCGGGCAAATCAAGCTGGTCAGGCGGGGAGGGTTTGGCCAGCCGGTGCCTCGACGGGGCGGTCGGCGAGCGTCCGGCGCCACAATTTCTCGTGGAAGAAGAAGGCCACCGCGTTGACGCACGGCTCGACCAGCGCGATGCCGCCGGCGATCTTGATCGACCCGGTAAATGCATAGGCGACGCTGAAACCGATCACCAGGTGGATCGCAAGATAGCTGATCGTCTTGAGCAGATCGACGTGCGTGTGGATGGTCTTCAGACACATGATGCGCGAACGCAGCGGCGCGGCCATCGGTTGCATCGCTACTCTCGGCCCAATTGCACGACCCAACAGTACAGCCTAGCGGGCCCGGACCGAGCGCATTCCGGCAAGCAGCCCCGGCCGGGCAATCGCCTCGAACTGCTCGCCCGAGCTTTCGGGATCGAGCACCTCATTGTCCGCCAGCGCCTGCTCGATAGCATTGGGCGTTTCGGGCTCGAACGGCTGCAACGTGCGTCCGGTACCGCGCAGGCGCTCGATCGTCGTCACCAGCGATCCGGTCTCCTCCAGCATCGTCGCGACCGCCTCGGGCGTTACGCCGAGATGCTCGGCCATCAGGTCACAGCGGATCGCCGCAATCCTCGCGCCGGCCTCCTGGTTCGCTTCACGCCCGCTTTCGATCATTACGTCGCACTCGCTGTCGAGACCCATCGAGCGATTGTTCATGTTTGCCGATCCAACGCGCAACTGCTCGTCGTCGACGATCGTCACCTTGGAGTGCACGTAGATGTCTGCGCCCCCGGCGGTGACCGGCGTGTAGAGCCGGAACCGGCCGTTGCGGTCGGCTTTGGCGACCTGGCGGAGCATGCGCGCGCGCGCCGGGCTCATCACCTCCTCTTCGAGCCAGCCGTCGACCGTCTTGGGATTGACGATCACGAACTCGGGCCCGTCGGGTTCGGCCAGGCGCTTGCAGATCGCCTGGGTGATCACGCGCGAGGCGAAGAACTGGTTCTCGGCATAGACGAAACGCCGCGCCCCAAGGATCGAGTCGAGGAACAGCGCTTCGATCTCGCGCACCGCGTCGAGCTCGCCATGGCCGCCGCGGGTGCGGGCGATGCCGACGTCGACATCGTGGAATGCCGGCTCGATGTCCTCCGGCCACAACTCGCTATCGGTCTCGGGCGGGGCGATCGGGGTTCCGCCCGCAACCTTCCAGCGAAACCGGGCAAGATCGCCAAGCGCTCGCGCCGCATCGCCGTCGAGCGTCATCGTGGCATCGTGCCACGGCTGATAGCGCCGCAACGTCGTCGGCCGGCGGCGGCCCGGATCGTCGTCGCAGTGGTCGCGCGTGTCCCAGCGGGCGGCGGTCATGTCGATCCCGCCGCAAAAGGCGAGCCGGTCGTCGATGACGAGGATCTTGTGGTGATGGCTCGCGCCGGTCGGATGGGCGCCGTCGAGCTTGAAGTGGATCTGCTTGCTCGCCGCCCATCGGGCAAGCCGGAACACGGTTGTCCCGCGGCCAAGGAGCTTGATCGCGCCAAGGTCCCACTTGAGCATATGGATCTGGAGCCCGGGTGACTGGTGCGGCAGCCAGCCGACGAAGTCGCCAAGCTCGGTCGGGGCGCCGTCATCGGCCTCGCGATCAAGGCAGATGCGCGTATCGAAGTCCCAGCCGATCATCAGGATCTGCGACTTGGCCTTCATCATCGCCTTGCGCGCGACGCGGAAGTAATTGGCTGCATCGACGATCAGCGCCGCGCGATGAGCCCGTTCGATGCGCCAGCAGTTGCGGCCAATCTCAAGCATGCTGAGGTCCGCCTCCGCCGATCGTTGATGATGGTTCTACAACGCGGCTCGGCCGTGGCGGTTTCGCCCCCGAAACGGCAATCGGAACGCAGCGCTCAATCCTGTCGTTGGCCCGTGCATGAATGCTCCCGAGCCATCCACCCGCGGCCAGCGGGCGCTTGCCTGGGCGGTTCACCTGTTCACCGCCAGCGGAGCGGTGCTTGCGGTGCTGGCGCTGGCGGCGGTCGAAGCGGGTCGTTGGCATCAGGCCCTTGCATGGCTGTTCGTCGCGCTGGTCGTCGATGGGGTCGATGGCAGCATGGCCCGAGCTGCCCGAGTCAAGCAGCTCGCCGGCCGGGTGGACGGCGACACGCTCGACCTGGTGATCGACTATCTGAACTATGTGTTCGTGCCCGCCATGTTCCTGTGGCGAGCGGGGCTGGTGCCCGAGCCGCTCGCGGTGCCGCTCGCGGGGCTGATCGTCCTGTCCTCGCTCTACACCTTCGCCCGCCGCGACATGAAAACGCCCGACGGCTACTTTCGCGGCTTCCCGGCGCTGTGGAACGTGGTCGCACTTTACCTCTTCGTGACCCAGCCCGGGCCGGCGATCGGCGCCGCAGTGGTGGTCGCGCTGGCGGTCCTGACTTTCGCCCCGGTGCACTTCGTCCATCCGTTCAGGGTTCGCGACTACGGCCGCTTGCTGCCGGTGCTGGCGATCGCCTGGGCGGTGGCCACCGTGGCTTTGCTGACGCCGCTGCCGGAAGGCACCTTGCGCTCGGCGCTGCTGGCCGCCTCGACCGCAAGCGCGATTCTGCTGGTCCTGCTTGGCCTGCTGCGAACGGTTCGGGGAGAGCGGAACCGGCCGGCCTAATACGCGCGCGAGACGGCGAACTCGGCCGCCTCGACCAGCGCCGCTTTGGCCGCGCCGTCGGGAAAACACGCCAGGGCATCGATCGCCTGGCGGCCATGCTGGCGGGCGCGCTCGATCGTATCGGCCAGTGCTCCGGTCGAGCGGACGAGCGCGATTGCGCGCGCAAGATCGCCGTCGTCGTTCCGCTCGCCTTTTATTGCCGATGCCAAGAAGGCGCGGTCGTCGGCCGAGCTGCGCGCATAGCCAAGGATCAGCGGCAGGGTCATCTTGCCGTCGCGGAAGTCGTCGCCGACACCCTTGCCCATCGTTTCCGCGTCCGACGCATAGTCGATCACGTCGTCGATCAGCTGGAAGGCGATGCCCAGATGCCGGCCGTAGCGGTCGAGCGCGATTTCCTTGGCCTCGTCCGCCTCCGCGATCACCGGCGCGATCCGACAGGCGGCGGCGAACAAGGCGGCGGTCTTGGCGGAGATGATCGCGAGGTACAGTTCCTCGTCGGTGTCGACCCGCCGCTGGGCGGTCAATTGCTCGACCTCGCCTTCCGCGATCACGGCCGAGGCGCTGCTGAGGATCTTGAGCACCTTGAGGCTGCCGTCCTCGACCATCAGTTCGAACGCGCGGCTGAACAGGAAATCGCCGACCAGGACGCTGGCGGGATTGCCCCAGATCACATTGGCGGTGCGACGACCGCGGCGAAGGTTGGAGCTGTCGACGACATCGTCGTGGAGCAGGGTCGCGGTGTGGATGAACTCGACTGCGGCGGCGAGCTTGTGGTGGCGGGTCCCGGGATAGCCGAGAAGGCTTGCGCAGGCGAGCGTCAGCATCGGCCGCATGCGCTTGCCGCCGCCCGCGATCAGATGGCCGGCAAGCTCGGGGATCAGCACGACCTTGCTCTGCATCCGCGCGAGGATCACGGCATTGACCCCGTTCATGCTTGCGGCGGTGAGCGCCAGCAGCGGCGAGAGCGAAGGCGCACCCGAGGGTCGCAGTGGCTGGACGGAAGCGATCACGGTGCGGGCACTATATGCTGGAGCGTGGAAATCCCACCCCGCCCGAAGGGAAATATTAGCCCATCGGCAGGGACAGGCGGGCGAGCAGGCCGCCGAGATCCTCGCTTTCCTCGAGCGTGACCTTGCCGCCGTAGATCTCGGCGACGTCGCGGACGATGGCGAGCCCGAGCCCGGTGCCCGGCTTGCCGGTGGTGTCGAGCCGGGCGCCGCGGGTGAACAGCGAGCCGCGGTCGGTCGCGGGGATGCCGGGGCCGTCGTCCTCGACCAGTATGTCGACCATCGCGCCACTGGCCTCGACCGTCACGAACACTCGGCCGCCACCATATTTTGCAGCGTTTTCAACGAGGTTGCCGAGCATTTCGTCAAGATCCTGGCGCTCGACCCGGACCTGCGCGGTGCGGTCCCCGGCGATGTCGACCGTGACGTCTTCGTGGAGCCGGTCGACCGCGCGCTGGACTGCCGCAAGGCTGTCCCACACCAGCGCGCGCGCCTGGGCCGAGGCGCGGCGGCCGATCGCGCGGGCGCGGGCGAGGTGATGGTCGACCTGGCGGCGCATCACCGATGCCTCGCGGCACACGGTGTCGGCGAGGTCGGGCGCCTGGGCGGTGGCGGCGTTGGTGATCACCGTCAGCGGGGTCTTGAGCGCATGGGCAAGGTTGCCGGCATGGCGGCGCGCTTCCTCGGCCTGCTCCTCGCTGTGCGCGAGCAACTGGTTGATCTCTTCGGTGAGCGGGCGGATTTCGGCGGGAAAGGCGTGCGACACCCGGGTCTTCTCGCCCGAGCGGATCAGCGCGACCTCCTGGCGGACCCGGCGGAGCGGCCACAGGCCGATCACCGTCTGCAGCCCGGCGAGCATCAGCAGGCCCGCGCCAAGCATCGCGAAACTTCGCCACAGGGTCGACCGAAGTTCGCGGATCTGCTCGTCGATGATCTCGCGCGACTGCGCGACCTGGAAGCGCCAGCGCACTTCGGCGCCGGGCAGGATCGCGTCGCGCTCGGCAATCCGCAGCGGCTCGCCGACGAACTCGTCGCTGTCGTAGGTATGGGCCTCCATATCGTGATGTCCGCCAAGGACGCGCAGCCGCCGGTCCCACAAGGAGCGCGAGGGAAACGTGTCCGCACCCGCTCCCGAGACCTGGAAATAGACGCCCGAATACGGCTCGATGAAGCGCTGGTCGGCGGGCGGGCGGTTGAACCGCACCTCGCCGTCGGGGCCGATTTCCGATGCCGCGATCATCGCGTTGAGCACATATTCGAGCTGGTCGTCGAAGTTGCGCACGATCGAGGTCGTCAGCACGCGATCGAGGGCAAAGCCGCCGAGCAGCAGCAGGACCACGATCCACAGCGCCGCAATGCCGATCATCCGGCGGGTCAGCGAGCCAATCCCGCGCAGGCTTCGGGCCGGCGGGAGGGCCGCTGCCGACGGCGGTTTCGACGGCTCTTGGCTGTTCAAGCCGGCCGCCGCCGTTACCGGCGGGGCTTGGCTGTTCACGCGAGCCGCCGCCGGGACCGGCGGCTCTTGTCCAGTCCAGCCGGCCGCCGGGACCGGCGGCTCTTGTCCAGTCCAGCGGGGCGCCGCCCGAGCCGAGGCTCCTGTCTACTCAAGCGGGACACCGCCCGAAGCAGGGCTCTTGCCTCCCGACGCAGGAGCATCCTCGAGGCTGTAGCCGAGGCCGCGGATGGTGGTGATGACGTCAGCACCGAGTTTTTTGCGGATGCGCGTCACGAACACTTCGATGGTGTTCGAATCGCGGTCGAAATCCTGATCGTAGATATGTTCGATGAGCTCGGTCCGGCTCACCACCTTGCCCTTGTGGTGCATCAGGTACGACAGCAATTTGTATTCCTGCGCGGTCAGCTTGACCGGCTCGCCGTCCTTGGTGACCTTGCCCGAGCGTGTGTCGAGGCGGATGTCGCCGGCGATCAGCTCGGACGAGGCATTGCCCGATGCGCGCCGGATCAGCGCCCGCAGCCGCGCGATCAGCTCCTCGGTCTGGAATGGCTTGGCAAGATAATCGTCGGCGCCGGCATCGAGGCCCGCGACCTTGTCTGACCAGCTGTCGCGCGCAGTCAGCACCAGCACCGGCATCCGCCGGCTCTCCTTGCGCCAGCGGTCGAGCACGGTCAGGCCGTCGACCTCGGGCAAGCCGAGGTCGAGGATCACCGCGTCGTAATTCTCGGTCGAGCCAAGGTAGTGGCCGTCCTCGCCGTCGGTCGCAAGATCGACCGCATAGCCCGCGCCCTCGAGCGTGGAGCGCAGCTGCCGCCCGAGACTGGGTTCATCCTCGACGATCAGAACGCGCATGCGATTGGCCTCTCAAGCTGCGGATGATTCTTCAACACCCGCGAAGCTGAACGGTTGCTTGGCCGGAATGAAGCCGCTCTGCCCGAATGAGGCGCAAAGTCCAAGTCGGCCGAATTCATGGGGCTTGGCGGCCCGGTCTGTGCTAGACGGACGAGATCATCGGCATATTCAAAAACAGCAAGCGCCGATCGACCGGGAGCCCCAGTGCCCCCGCTTGCCAATGCAGGAGCCTTCCATGACAGCAGCCCTTCCACCCCGTTCGGGGACATCTTGCCGCGTCATGCGCGCTCCACTGACGAGTGCTGCCCGATGAGCCGCGCGATGAACCTTTCGCTGAGCCATGCCGACGTGCTCGCACTGTGCGAGAAGCGCGGCGTTGGAGTCTCGGCGATCGAGGAGCTTCCGGGCGGCGGCGTGCGGCTCGTCTGCACCAGCTCGAGCGGCGCCGACCTGATGCGGTCCAAGTCCAAGAGCCAGCTGCTCAGCGGTGATCCGCGGCGCACCGCGCACCGTCCGACGAGGCCGCTCTGGTAGAGGCGCAATCGGCCAGCGCCGACATCCTGCGCTGCTGGCATGAATGGTCGATCGATGGCCGCGAACGGCGCGTCGTGATGGTCATCGAGACCAGCCTCCAGCTTCAGCCGGGCGAGGACGGGTTCGCGCCCGAGCGAATCGATGCGCTGGTCGAGGAGGCCACGCGGCGGATGCGCAGCAGCGCAAGCCCGATCGACTCGATCCGGATCATTCCGGCGCTCTGACTTGCGATTGCGGGGGCCTCGACCAATGGCATTGCATTCAGGCCTGTGCCTGGCGCTCGGTATCGCCCTCGTTTCTGCCGGAGGATGCGTGAGCAACAGTGCAGCACCGTCGTTCGAGGCCGTAGGCCAGGTCCATCGCACCGCTGCCGCGCTCGACGCGCTGATCGCGCCCGACGTCCGGATCGAGAAACTGGCCGACGGTTTCAGCTGGAGCGAGGGGCCGGTGTGGATCGAGCAGGGCCGCTACCTGCTGCTCAGCGACGTTCCAGCCAACAAGATCTTCCGCTGGTCGGAAAAGGCCGGTCTGTCGGTGTTCCTCGATCCATCGGGACTCGCCGGGCAGGCGGGCTTTCGCGAGCCGGGCACCAACGGCCTGATCCGCGGCGAGGGCGAAACCATCCTGATGGCCGACCACGGCAATCGCGCGGTCGTCAGGCTCGATCTCGAATCACGCGCGAAGACCTTTGTTGCGACCCGCTACCAGGGCAAGCGCTTCAACTCGCCGAATGATCTGGTGCGTGGCTCGGACGGGTCGATCTACTTCACCGACCCGCCCTACGGGCTCGAGGGGCTCGACTCCTCGCCGCTCAAGGAGCAGCCGCATAACGGCGTCTATCGGCTGATGCCTTCGGGCGAAGTCGTGCTGGTCGACGGCAGCCTGACGTTCCCCAACGGGATCGTCCTGTCGCCCGACGAGCGCACGCTTTATGTTGCGGTGTCGGACCCCGAGGCGCCGCAGATCCATGCCTACCCGCTCGATGCCGCTGGCCGCGCAGGCAAGCGGCGGCTGTTCGCCGACTTCAGCGCCGACGTTGCGGCGAAGCTGTCCGGCCTGCCCGATGGAATGGCGGTCGATGTCCGCGGCAACATCTGGGCGACCGGTCCGGGCGGAGTCACCATCCTCAGCCCGCAGGGCGTCCGGCTCGGCCGGATCGATACCGGGACGGCGATCGCCAATTGCGCGTTCGGCGAGGACGGTAGAACGCTGTTCCTGGCCTCGAACAACTTCCTCGCGCGGGTCCGGACCCGGATCGCGGGGCTGCCCCCGGCGACCGCCGCCGCGCGTGCTCCGAAGGGCAGTTCGCCGCGCTGAGCGCTTCGCCGCGACGAAGCGGAGGCGAAACGATCGGCACCAGCAGCAATCGTCTTCGTTTATTGCAGGAGTGTGTCGCAGGAGAAGTTCGTGTCCGAGCAGCGAATCGTAGCCGTGGGCCTGCTGACGTCGCAGGATCTCGAGCTGCTCGGGTCCAGCTTCACCCGGCTGTGGCCGGTCGACGAGACTCCCTGCTTCACGCAATTGCTGCACGCGATCGACGAGGCCGACCGCGATCTGCACGACGCCCGCTCGAGCGGCGGCGCAAGGGGCTGACGGGCAGCGCGCCTTAGCTGGGAGAACACCACGCCCGAACCGGGCAGCGCATCGGGCCGCTACCGGGTAGCGCTTTCAAGCTTGCCCGCGGGATACTCCCATACCCGGACATAATCGACTTCGAACCGCTGCGGCAGGGCTGCGTCGTCGATCCCCTTTGCTCCGGCCCAGTCGCCGCCGATCGCCAGGTTGAGGATCAGGTGGAACGGCTTGTCGAACGGCCACGCGCCTTCGCCGCCGGGCTGGTCGTTGGCGATGCGCATGTGCGCACGGTCGTCGACCCCGATGGTGATCGCGTGCGGAGTCCAGTGCATCTGGTAACGGTGGAATGCCGAGCAGCTGGTGGGCAGGCTTCGCTGCGCGCCGCGGTGGGTTCCGCGGCTGTGGTTGAACAGGCCGGTGTGAAGGTTGGCGTGGACGACATTGGGCTCGGACCCGACATGTTCGAGGATGTCGATCTCGCCACCCTGGGGCCATTGGTGCCTGCCTTCGGGCATCATCCAGAACGCCGGCCAGGTGCCGCGCGCACAGGGCAGGCGTGCACGCATTTCGAAGGTCCCGTAGCGGAATGCGGCCTTGCCCTGGGTGACGATCTTGGCCGAGCTATAGTCCTGCTTGCCATAGTCCGGGCGGCCGCGGATCGCTGCCGCGTCGCGGCGGGCCTCGATGATCAGGCGGCCGTTCTCGATGCGCAGGTTTTCGGGCCGGTCGGCGGCGTAATACTGCCGCTCCTTGTTGTACCAGCCTTCCTTGTTGCGCGACGTGTCGAAGGCCCACTTGGTGCGGTCCAGCGCGGGTCCGTCGAACTCGTCGGCCCACACCAGGCGCGGGCCGGGCATTGGGTGGTCGACGGTATAGTTGTTGGCCGAGAGCTGGCCCGAAGGCTGAGGCGCGGGCTGTGATGCGGGCGGGGATGCGGGCTGGCCGGTGACCTGAAGAGCGGCGGCGACGAACAGGCTGAACATGGATGGTTACTCGGCTCTGATGTCGAAACGGCGGGTGGTCGGGTGACTGCTTGCGAGCCCGCCGTCGACGACCAGCGCCTGGCCGTTGACATAGCTTGCCTCGTCCGAGGCCAGGAACAGCGCGGCGTTGGCGATCTCATTGGGCTCGCCGCCGCGCTGGAGCGGGTTGAGCTCGCCGATGCGGTGGCCGAGGCCGCGGTCGCGCGCCGCCTGGTAGATTGTCTGCGTCATTCCGGTCTCGATCAGGCCGGGGCAGATCGCATTGACCCGGATTCCCGATCCCGAGAGTTGCTGGGCGGCGGTCTGGACGAGGTTGATGACGCCTGCCTTGGACGCCGAGTAGGCGGCGCCGCCCGCGCCGGAGCGAAGGCCGGCGACGCTTGCGGTGCAGATGATCGATCCGCCGCCGCGGGCGCGTAAGGCCGGCGCGGCGTGCTTGATCGCGAGGAACGGCCCGATGAGGTTGATGCGCAGGATCTCGGCCCAGTCCTCGGCGGTCTGCTCGAGGATCGAGGTCAGGCCGCCCGAGATGCCGGCGTTGGCGAAGACGATGTCGAGGCCGCCGTGGGTCGCGACGGCATGGTCGATCAGGCGGCGGACG
>JASLBJ010000226.1 GCA_030146725.1 Sphingomicrobium sp.
CGGAACGCTTGGCGTGACCACCGCCGACGACCAGGTCAAGACCGGCCTGACCACGCCGGACATCGTCACTTTCCTCGCGAACATGGCCGGGCTCAAGCGCATGGGCATCAGCCATGTCGCCTATGAGGCGTCGAGCCACGGCCTCGACCAGCACCGCGCCGAGGGCGTCCCGCTGGCTGCTGCCGCGTTCACCAATTTCAGCCGCGACCATCTCGATTACCACGGCACGATGGAGGCCTATTTTGCCGCCAAGATGCGGCTGTTCGACGAGCTTCTGCCGCGTTCCGCAACCGCGGTCGTGTGGACCGACGATCCGCGCTCGGGCGAGGTCGTCGACCATGTCCGCCGCCGCGGCGCCGCGGTGATGACCGTCGGCCGGGCGGGCGACACCTTGCGCCTCGTCGAGCAGGCTCCGACCCCGCTCGGGCAGGCACTCGACATCGTCCACGACGGCGCGACCCACCGCGTGTCGCTCCCGTTGATCGGCGCCTATCAGGCGGCCAACGTCCTCGTCGCCGCCGGGCTGGTGATGGCTACCGGGACCCCGTTCGCCGACGTGCTGACCGCGATGAAACGCGTCGCCCCGGTTCGCGGCCGCCTCGAGCGCGCGGTCATCAGCGCGCGCGGAACCCCGGTCTATATCGACTATGCCCACACCGCCGACGCGCTCGATGCCGCAATCGCCGCGCTCCGCCCGCACATCGACAAGGAGCGGGGCGGCAAGCTGATCACCGTGTTCGGCGCGGGCGGCGACCGGGACCAGGGCAAGCGCCCGCTGATGGGCGAGGTCGCCGCCCGCCTGTCCGACCTGGTCATCGTCACCGACGATAATCCACGCGGCGAGGATCCCGCGAAGATCCGCGCCGAAGTCCTTGCCGGAGCGCGGCAAGCAACCGAGATCGCCGGCCGCCGCGAGGCGATTGCCCATGCGGTCGGCGTGGCAGGAGAGGGCGACATCGTGCTCGTCGCCGGCAAGGGCCACGAGACCGGCCAGATCGTCGGAGACCGCGTCCTGCCGTTCGACGACGCACTGGTCGCGCGCGAGGTCGCGGCGTGACCCCGCTGTGGACTTCGGACGAGATCGCCGCTGCCACCGGCGGCACCGCGTCGGGCGACTTCGCCGTCACCGGCGTGACCTTCGACAGCCGCGAGGTCGGCTCCGGCGACCTGTTCGTCGCCATGCCCGGGACGGCTTACGACGGCCACCGTTTCGTCGACCAGGCGTTCGCCGCCGGAGCCGCCGCAGCCCTCGTGTCGCAGCCGGTCGCCGGCCCCCATGTCCTCGTCGCCGAAACCGCCGCCGCACTCGAAGCGCTCGGCCGGGCAGCGCGGACCCGCTCGTCGGCGACGATCATCGGAGTCACCGGTTCGGTCGGCAAGACCAGCACCAAGGAAGCGCTCGCAGCCGCGCTCGAACGCTGGCAGCCGGGCCGGGTCCATCGCTCGGTCAAGAGCTACAACAACCATACCGGGGTTCCGCTGAGCCTCGCCCGGATGCCGCGCGACGTCGCTTTCGCCGTGTTCGAGATGGGCATGAACAATGCCGGCGAGATCGCCGCCTTGACCGCTCAGGTCCGCCCGCACGTCGCGCTGATCACCGCGATCGCCCCCGCGCACATCGAGACTCTCGGCTCGGAAGAGGCGATCGCCGACGCCAAGGCCGAAGTGTTCCAGGGCCTCGAGCCCGACGGAGTCGCAATCCTCCCCAACGACAGCCCGCATCGCGACCGCCTGGTCAAGGCGGCGCGGCGCCATGCCGACCGGATCGTCAGCTTCGGCAGCGGGGACGCCGACGTCCATGCCCAGCATGCGGCGCGCGCAAGCAGCGGCGGAAGCCTGATCACCGCCGGCCTGCTCGAGTGCGACCTGACCTTCACCATTTCGCAGCGCGGCGACCATTGGGTGTCGAACGCGCTGGCCGTGCTCGCCGCGGTCGAGGCGGTCGGCGGCGACGTCGCGCTGGCCGGCCTCGCACTTGCCGACTTCGGCGGATTGAAGGGCCGCGGCGAGCGCCACCGGATCCCCGTGGCAAATGGCGAACTGCTGCTGATCGACGAGAGCTACAATGCCAACCCGGCGTCGATGGCGGCGACCCTCAAGAGCCTCGGCGCGGAGCAGAACGTCGAGCGCCGGATCGCGGTGCTCGGACCGATGCGCGAGCTCGGGCAACATAGCGACGCGCTCCACGCCGGTCTCGCGCCGGCAGTGATCGGAGCCGGGGTCGACCGCCTGCTGCTGATCGGCGACGAACTCGAGCCACTCGGAGCTGCGCTTGCCGGCCGGCTCGCTGTCGAGCGGGCGGCCGATGTCGACACCGCGACCAGCCTGCTGCTTGGTGACCTTCGCCCCGGCGACGCCATTCTCGTCAAGGCGTCCAACTCGGTCGGGCTTGCACGCCTGGTCGAGCGGGTGGCAGAAGGCGCCCCATGCTCTACCTGATCGCCGAACAGCTCGGGTTTCCCGGGGTCCTCAATCTCATCCGCTACATCAGCTTTCGTGCCGGTGCCGCGAGCGCCACCGCGCTTGCGATCGGGCTGATCCTCGGGCCGTGGTTCATCTCCTACCTGCGGGTCCGCCAGGGCAAGGGACAGCCGATCCGCGCCGACGGTCCGCAAAGCCATCTCGCCAAGCGCGGCACCCCGACCATGGGCGGGCTGCTGATCCTGATCTCGGTGTCGGTGTCGGTGCTGCTGTGGATGGACCTCGGCAACCCCTATGTGTGGGCGTGCCTGCTCGTCGCCGGCGGATTCGGCATGATCGGATTCCTCGACGATTACGACAAGGTCAAGAAGGCGCACCACGCGGGCCTGTCCGGACGAACGCGGCTCGCGCTCGAGTTCCTGATCGCCGGAATCGCGACATGGCTGATCGTCCGCACCGGCAACACCAACCTGTATTTGCCGTTCGTGCAGGGGCCGGTGCTCGACCTTGGCTGGTTCTACATCGCGTTCGGCGCCTTCGTCATCGTCGCGTTCGGCAATGCGGTGAACCTGACCGACGGGCTCGACGGGCTTGCGACCATGCCGGTGGTGATCGCCGCGATCGCCTTCCTGCTCATCGCCTATCTCGTCGGCAATGCGGTCTTCGCGGGCTATCTCGGCATTCCCCACATCCTCGGCGTCGGCGACCTGACCGTGCCGCTGCTGGCGATCGTCGGCGCAAGCCTTGCGTTCCTGTGGTTCAACGCGCCGCCCGCCGCCGTCTTCATGGGCGACACCGGCAGCCTTGCATTGGGCGGCGCGCTCGGCGAGGTCGCTGTCGCGACCCACCACGAATTCGTGCTGGCGATCATCGGCGGGCTGTTCGTGGTCGAGGCGCTGTCGGTCGTGATCCAGGTCGCGGTGTTCAAGCGCACCGGCAAGCGCGTGTTCCTGATGGCCCCGATCCACCATCATTTCGAGCATAAGGGCTGGTCCGAGCCGACCATCGTAATCCGCTTCTGGATCATCAGCTTCGTGCTTGCGCTGGCGGGGCTGTCCACCCTCAAGCTGCGGTGATCACGGCGCGCGCCTTTGCCGGCAAGCATTACGCGGTTTACGGCCTTGCGCGGTCCGGGCTGGCGACGGTCGCGGCACTGCTAGCAAGCGGCGCTCGGGTGACCGCGTGGGACGGCAATTCGGGAGCGAGGGAGAACGCCCCCGCCGGGGCCCAAGTCGCTGACCTAGACACCGCCGACCTGACCCAGTTCGACTCCCTCGTCGTCACTCCCGGCCTGCCCCTCAACCGCCACCCGATCGCCGACCGGGCACGCAATGCCGGCCTCGAGATCATCGGCGACATCGAGCTGTTCGCCCGCGCCCGTCCCGAGCTTCCGCCGCACAAGGTCGTCGGGATCACCGGCACCAACGGCAAGTCGACGACCACCGCGCTCGTCCACCACATCCTTCGCGAGGCGGGCGTGCCGACGACAATGGCCGGCAACATCGGCCTGCCGATCCTCGCCCAGAACCCGCTTCCCAAAGGGGGCGTCTACGTCCTCGAACTGTCGAGTTACCAGATCGACCTGACGCACAGCCTCGACTGCGAGGTCGCGGTGCTGCTCAACATCACCCCGGATCACCTCGACCGCTATGACAGCTTCGAGGCCTACGCCGCATCGAAGGCACGATTGTTCACCATGCAGTCTCCGCGCCGGCTCGCCGTCGTCGATTACCGATCGGAGGCGGATGAGGATGTCCTCGACGATGCCGAAGACCCGGTTATCCAGTTCATCGACGATGTGGATTTAGGCGACCAATCGGCCTGGCCAGCCCTGCAGGGACCGCACAATCGCCAGAATGCGGCTGCAGCCACCGCCGTCTGCACCGAACTTGGCCTCAGCCATTCCACAATCGAGCAGGCCCTCCGCACCTTCCCCGGCCTGCCGCACCGCATGGAGCGCATCCGAGAGCGCGGCGGCGTCACCTTCGTTAACGACAGCAAGGCGACCAACCCAACCGCCACCGCGCCCGCGCTCGCCGCATTCGACAACATCCGCTGGATCGCCGGCGGCCAGGCCAAGACCGACACCCTCGGCGAGTGCGCTCCGCACTTCGGCCACGTCCGCTCCGCTTACACCATCGGCGAGGCCGGACCGCTGTTCGCGCGCCTGCTCGCTGGGCACATGCCGGTGCAGGAATGTAACACTATAGAAAATGCGTTAAATCGCGCGGCGGCGGATTCACTTGAAGGCGATGTTGTTCTACTCTCCCCGGCCTGCGCATCGTTCGATCAGTTCCGCGACTTCGAGGAACGTGGGAATCGCTTCCGGGCGCTGGTGGGGGCACTGTAATGGCGGGCATTTCTGGAATCGCTGGCATTTCGGGGCATATCAAGGCCAAGGCGGGCCTTAACGACCCCAATCGCTACGGACGCTCCGACATGTCGCCGGGCGGCCGCTGGTTCTGGGAGATCGACCGGGTCCTGCTGCTGCTCATCGCGACGCTGATCGGGATCGGCCTGATCGCGGTCGCCGCCGCTTCGCCGGCAGCTGCCCAGCGCTACTCCGGCGGCTCGGTACAATTTTCCGGGCTTCACTATTTCTACCGCCAGATTGCCTGGATCATGCTCGGCGTGCCGGTAATGGTCGCCATCTCGATGATGCCGCGCGAGCGCGCCAAACGCTTCTCGTTGCTCGGCGCGATCGTCTGCATGGGGCTGCTCGTGTTCGTGCCGGTGATCGGCCCGGAGGTGAACGGCGCCAGCCGCTGGCTCGACATCGGAATCGGCCAGATCCAGCCGTCGGAATTCCTCAAGCCGTTCTTCGTCGTCGCAATGGCCTGGCTGCTGTCCCTGCGTGAGACCGACAAGTCGCTTCCGGTGTTCCCATTGTCCGCCGCGATCACCGGCGTCGTGGCCGTCCTCCTGATGCAGCAGCCCGATTTCGGCTCGACGATCATCTTCGTCTGCGTGTGGATCGCGATGCTGGCGCTTGCCGGCGTGTCCTTGCGCATCCTCGGATTTCTCGGCGCCGCCGGGCTTGTCGGGGTCGTGCTCGCCTACTTCTTCTACGGCGTCGCAACGACCCGCATCGACGGCTTCCTGTTCGGCGAGGGCGACAATTTCCAGGTCGTCAATGCAATGCGCACGCTGACCGCCGGCGGACTGCTCGGAATGGGTCCGGGCGGCGGCACGCGCAAGTTCGGCCTGCCCGAGCCGCACACCGACTACATATTCTCGGTCATCGGCGAGGAGTTCGGGCTGATCGCCTGCCTCGCCATCGCCTTGCTCTATCTGACCATCGTCGTTCGCGTGCTGGTCAAGCTGCTTGACGAGGAGTCCTCGTTCGCGATCCTCGCCGCCGCCGGCCTCGCGATCCAGTTCGGGCTCCAGGCGCTGATCAACATGGCGGTCAACGTCCAGATCGCCCCGTCCAAGGGAATGACCCTGCCGTTCATCAGCTACGGCGGAAGCTCGATGCTTGCGCTGTCGATCGGAATGGGCCTGCTGCTCGCCTTTACCCGTCGCAACCCGTTCCTCAGCCGCTCGCCCTATGTCGTCAAATGGGGCGGGGAGAGCCCGAAGCTGTTCCCGGAACGCCCATGAACTTCGTGCTCGCCGCAGGGGGAACGGGCGGCCATATGGTCCCCGCCCACGCACTCGCCGCCGAATTGCGCGCGCGCGGCCACGGCGTCCTGCTGATCACCGACGAGCGCGGCGCGCGCTTCCCCGGGCTGTTCGACAAGGTGCCGGTCCACATCCTTCCCGCCGGCCGGCTCGGCGGCGGGCCGCTCGGCTGGCTCAAGGCCGCGCGCTCGGTCATGGCCGGCCGCGGCGAGGCCCGCGGCCTCTACCGCAACCACCGTCCCGACGCCGTCATCGGCTTCGGCGGCTACCCTGCGTTTCCGGCGCTGCTCGCAGCCGCCGGAATGGGCATTCCGACCCTGCTCCATGAGCAGAATGCGGTGCTCGGCCGGGTCAACCGGCTGCTTGCGGGAAGCGCCCGCGCGATCGCCACCGCGTTCGAGGACGTCCAGCGCCTCAAGCCCGCGCACGCGACACGCACCGTGCTCGTCGGCAATCCGGTCCGCGCCGAAGTCGCCCGGCTCGGGACCATGCCGTTCCCGCCGTTCGACAGCACCGCTCCGCTCAAGATCCTCGTCACTGGCGGAAGCCAGGGCGCATCCGTGCTTGGCCGCGTGGTACCGGAGGGCCTCGGCTTGCTCGAGCCGTCGCTTCGCCACCGGCTGCAGGTCGTCCAGCAATGCCGTCCCGACGACATCGAGCGGGTTCGAGCGCGCTACCGGGAACTCGCCATACCGGCCGAGCTGCTGACCTATATCGAGGACATGCCCGCGCGGCTTGGCGACGCGCATCTGTTCGTCGGCCGCGCCGGCGCGTCGACCATCGCCGAGCTGTCCGCCGCCGGCCGCCCGGCGATCCTGATCCCGTACCCGTCGGCGACCGACGATCACCAGACCGTCAACGCTCGCGATATGGTCAAGGCCGGCGGCGCGAGCGCGATTGCCGAACCGCAGTTCACGCCCGAAGCGCTCGCCCGCCAGGTCGAGACCATGGCCGCCGACCCGCTCGCTCTATCCAACGCCGCGGCGCGTGCGCTTTCCGTCGGCCGCCCGAACGCCGCGCAGGACCTTGCCGATCTCGCCGAGCGGATCGGCAACACGCTTGCTCCCGTGGATGTCGGACCCGCGCTCAGCCCGCTGCCCGCGACCGGCACCGTTGCGCAGGGCGCGCCCGCTTGACGACGCATCTTCCAAACAACGGCCTTCGGGCATGAAGGCGTGTCACTCGAAGAAGGGCCTTCAGGCATGAAGGCCTTGGGCACCGACATCGGCACGATTCACTTCGTCGGGATCGGCGGCATCGGCATGTCGGGCATCGCCGAGGTGATGCACCAGCTCGGCTATGCCGTGCAGGGCTCGGACATGGCCGAGGGCTATGTCGTCGAAGGCCTGCGCAAGCTCGGCATTCCGGTCATGATCGGGCAAAGCGCCGACAACCTCGGCGATGCGGCGGTGGTCGTCTGCTCGAGCGCGATCCGCGACGACAATCCCGAGGTCCGCGCCGCCGCCGAGCGCCGGATCCCGCGAGTCCGCCGCGCCGAGATGCTCGCCGAGCTGATGCGGATGCAGTCGACCGTCGCGGTCGCGGGGACCCACGGCAAGACCACGACCACGTCGATGATCGCCGCGATGCTCGACGCCGGCGGGCTCGACCCCACCGTCATCAACGGCGGGATCATCAATCGCTACGGCTCCAACGCGCGGCTCGGCACGTCCGAATGGATGGTGGTCGAAGCCGACGAGAGCGACGGCAGCTTTCTTCGCCTCGACGGCACGATCGCGGTCGTCACCAACATCGATCCCGAGCATCTCGAACACTACGGCGACTTCGAAGCCGTCAAGCAGGCCTACTGCGACTTCGTCGAGAACGTGCCGTTCTACGGCCTTGCCGTGCTGTGCGTCGACCATCCCGAAGTGCAGGGCATCCTCAGCCGCATCCGTGACCGCCGCGTCGTCACCTACGGCTTTTCCGCGCTCGCCGACCTGCGCGCGGTCAACGTCGTCTCCGAACGTGGCGGCAGCCGGTTCGACGCGGTCGTGCTCGAACGCGACGGGTCTCGTCGAACCATCGAAGGCGTGCTGGTCCCGATGCCCGGGCGCCACAATGTCCTTAATGCGCTCGCCGCCATCGCGGTCGGGATCGAACTCGGCATTCCGGACGAGAAGATCGTCACCGGGTTCGAGCGCTTCGAGGGCGTCAAGCGCCGTTTCAGCAAGGTCGGCGAACTGGACGGCGTGACGATCGTCGACGATTACGCCCACCATCCGGTCGAGATCCGTGCCGTCCTGTCCGCCGCGCGCGAAAGCGCCAGCGCGTCGGCCGGAAGCAGCGATTCGGGCGAAGGCCGCGTGATTGCGGTCATGCAGCCGCACCGATTCACGCGGCTGCAGTCGCTGATGGACGACTTCCAGAGCGCCTTCAACGATGCCGACGTGGTGTTCGTCGCGCCGGTCTATCCGGCCGGCGAGGAGCCGATCGCGGGCGTCGATTCGGACGCGCTGGTCGAAGGCCTGCGCGCCCGCGGCCACCGCATGGCGCGCGCCGTGGCTCACCCCGAGGACCTGTGTCTCGCGCTTCGCGACCTCGCCGCTGCGGGCGACCTGATCGTGTGCATGGGGGCAGGCGACATTACCAAATGGGCGGCCGGCCTCGCCGACGACCTGTGCCGCGCGCGTGCGAGCAAATGACTCACGCATCGGCTCCCGCCATCGGCGCCGACAGCGGCGTCAGGGGCAAGCTCACCCCCAACGCCCCGCTCGCGCCCCTCGTCTGGTTCAAGTCCGGCGGCCCGGCCGAAACGCTGTTCGAGCCCGCCGACGCCGACGACCTCATCGGCTTCCTCCGCGACCTCGATCCGGCCACCCCGGTGATGGCGCTCGGCCTGGGCTCGAACATGATCGTCCGCGACGGCGGCGTTCCCGGAGTCACCGTTCGCCTCGGCAAGGCTTTTGCAAGGATCGAACAAGCGGATCCGACCACGCTAAAATGCGGCGGCGGCGCCAGCGGCATCCTCGTTTCCTCGACCGCGCGCGACGCCGGGATCGCGGGGCTCGAATTCCTGCGCGGGATCCCCGGCACCGTCGGTGGCTTCGTCCGAATGAACGGCGGCGCCTACGGCCGCGAAGTGCGCGACATCCTGCTGTGCGCAACGGTCGTCCTGCGCTCGGGCGAGGTCGAGCAATGGCCGCTCGAGCGGCTCGGCTACAGCTACCGCCACAGCGCCTTGCCCGAGGGCGCGATTGTCCTCGACGCAACCCTTCGCGGCTCCCCCGGCGACCGGTCCACGATCGGTGCCGAGATGGACCGGATCGCCGCCGCGCGCGAGGAATCGCAACCATTGCGCAGCCGCACCGGCGGCTCGACCTTCAAGAATCCCGCCGGCCACAAGGCGTGGGCGCTGATCGACAAGGCCGGCTGCCGCGGGCTCACCGTGGGCGATGCGCAGGTCTCGGAAAAGCATTGCAACTTCCTGCTTAATCTCGGTAGCGCAAGCAGCGCCGAGATCGAGGCGTTGGGCGAGGAAGTCCGCCGCCAGGTCCTGGCGCGGAGCAACATCGCCCTCGAATGGGAAATCCAGCGGATCGGAGTCGCAAGATCGTGAGTGAGGCGATGGACAGGAGCCTGCACGTCGTCGTGCTGATGGGCGGCTGGTCGGCCGAGCGCGAGGTCTCGCTGACCAGCGGCCGCGGAGTCGCCGCCGCGCTTCGGGAACGCGGCTGGACCCGCATCACCGAGGTCGACATGGACCGCACCGTCGCGGCGGTCCTTGCCGACCTTCGCCCCGACGTCGTCTTCAACGCACTTCACGGAACGCCCGGCGAGGATGGCACCGTTCAGGGCCTGCTCGAGCTGATGGGCATCCCCTACACCCACAGCGGAGTCACCACTTCGGCCGTGGCGATCGACAAGGAGCTGACCAAGGCGGTGCTCGTGCCCCACGGCATCCGCATGCCCGCCGGCCGCGTGGTGCCGAGCGAATCGCTTTACCAGGGCGACCCGCTCGCCCGTCCCTATGTGCTCAAGCCGGTCAACGAAGGCTCGTCGGTCGGAGTCGCGATCGTCACCGCCGCCGGCAATCTCGGCCAGCCGATCGGACGCGACGTCCCCGGCCCGTGGCAGGAGTTCGACGAGCTGCTCGCCGAGCCGTTCATTCGCGGCCGCGAGCTGACCGTCGCGGTCCTCGGCGACGAAGCGCTCGCCGTCACCGAGCTCGTGCCCCACGGCGAGTTCTACGATTACGCGGCCAAATATACCGACGGCCAGACCGACCATATCTGCCCCGCGCAAGTGCCCGGGGATATCGCCGCGTCGATGATGACCATGGCGCTCGACGCCCACCGCCGCTTGGGCTGCAAGGGCGCCTCGCGCTCCGACTTCCGCTGGGACGACGAGACTGGCGAGGCCGGGCTCTATCTGCTCGAGGTCAACACCCAGCCCGGAATGACCCCGCTCAGCCTGGTGCCCGAACAGGCGAAATACCGCGGCATTCCCTATGGCGAGCTGGTCGAGCGGCTGATCGCCCTCGCGCTCGACGGGCGCACCGCGCAATCAGCGAATGGCTTGCAATCATGAGCGCGCGATCCTCCCGCGGCGGCGCCCGGTCGCGCGGCCGAAAAGGCGCCCGCGTTGCAATTCCAAAGGGGATCGCGGCCAAGCTGCCGATCGACCAGGCGCGCGCCAACCGGCTTGCCGGGGTCGGGTTCGGCGGCTTCCTGCTCGCGCTCGGAGCGGTCGTGCTGCTCGCGCTCGACATGCCGGCCAAGGCGATGACCGCTGCCGGCCAGGCGCTCGGCCGCGCCGGCTTCACGGTCAAGCATGTCGACGTCAAGGGCATCCGCCGGATGGATTCCAAGCCGGTCTATGCGCTTGCGCTCGATCAGCAGGAAATGGCGATGCCGCTGGTCGACGTCCATGCGATCCGCGCCCGCCTGCTCCGCTACGGCTGGGTCAAGGATGCGCGCGTCTCGCGCCGGCTGCCCGATACGCTGGTCATCGACATCGTCGAGCGCAAGCCCGCGGCGCTGTGGCAGGACAAGCAGCAGCTTGCGCTGATCGACAGCGAGGGCGTCGTGCTCGACCGCGTTCCGGTCGACCGGATGCCCGACCTGCCGCTGCTGATCGGGGCCGGCGCCAACGCCCGCTCGACCGATCTCAACCGGATGCTCGGTCAGGTGCCGACACTCAAGGCCCAGCTCGCTTCGGCAACCTGGGTCGGCAAGCGCCGCTGGGACCTCACCTTTCAGTCGGGGGAGACGATCGCTCTGCCCGAGGGCGAGACCGCCGCGCGCGACGCGCTAACCAAGTTCGCGAAAATGGACCGCGCGTCCGGCCTGCTCGGCCGCGGGCTCGTCCGCATCGACCTGCGCGTACCCGGCAAGATGACCGTCCGGCTGCCGCGCGCGCCCGGCGAAAGCATCGTGCTCGAACCCGCCGCCGAGGGCTAGAGGTGGCCGGGACCTCCGAACAGACGCTGATCGCCGCGCTCGACATCGGCTCGTCGAAGGTCTGCGCGCTGATCTGCGAACTTGGCGAGGGCAATGTGCTGCGCGTGCTCGGCACGGGCCAGCGCGAGAGCCGCGGGGTCAAGCGCGGCTTCATCACCGACATGGAATCGAGCGAATTCGCGGTCCGCGAAGCGGTCGAACTGGCCGAGCGGATGTCGGGCGTCACCGTCGACGCGGTATGGGCAAGCTTCGGCGCGGGCGCGCTCGTCAGCGACATCGCCAACGTCGAGGTCGACCTTGGCGGCCATCAGGTCGAGCAGGCGGACATCAACGAACTGCTGACCGCGGGCAAGGCCGAGATCGACCGCGGCGGCCAGGTCGTACTCCACGCCCATCCCGCGCTCTACACGATCGACGGGGTCGAAGGCGTCAAGCATCCGATCGGGCTTCACGCCGACAAGCTCGGGGTCGACATCCATGTCGTCGCCGCCGACCACGCGCCCCTGCGCAACATCGACTATGTGATCCGCTCGGCGCACCTCGGGGTCAAGGCTATCGTCGCCTCGCCGGTCGCCTCCGCACTCTCGTGCCTGACCGACGAAGAGCGCGAGCTCGGGGTCGCGCTCGTCGATTTGGGCGCGGAGGTCACCAACGTCTCGCTCCACGCCGGCGGAATGCTGCTTGGCCTGCGCTCGATTCCGATCGGGTCGAAGGACATTACCGACGACATCGCCTGCGCGTTCGGAATCCAGCGCCGCGATGCCGAGCGGCTGAAATGCGTGTTCGGCTCGGCGATGACGTCCCCACGCGACAATCACGAAATGATCGACGCCGCGCAGATCGGCGCGGAGGAGGGGGCCGAGCCGACCCGGATCACCCGTGCGCAGCTGATGACCGTGATCCGCCAGAAGACCGAGCAATTGACCAGCGAAGTCGAAGCGGCGCTGAAGTCGCTCGGTTTCACCGGTCCGGTCAACCGCCAGGTCGTGCTGACCGGCGGCGGCGCCGACCTCAAGAACCTGTCCGACTATATGCAGGGCGTGCTCGGCCGCGCTGTCCGCCTCGGCCGTCCGCGGACCCTTGCCGGTTTGCCCGACGCACACAGCGGCCCCGGCTTCTCGACCCTCGTCGGGCTTGCCAGCCTCGCGGCCTCGGGTGGCGGCGACATCCGCGACATCGCCATGGGTCCGGTCAGCGGCCCGAAACCCGCCGCCGGCATGGTCGGCCGGCTGCTCGCCGCGATGCGCGGAGGCTATTAGCCCGGCTCCCCTGGGCGCTCTCTCACCAAAGGACCTTGCCCCAAGTGCTCCCCCGTCTCGCCGCCCTCCTCCTCGCAACCGCGATCGCCGGCTGCGCAGCACCGCACTCGATCCCGCTCGCCAGCGCGGCATCGGTCCCCGCCGCACCCGCACCCGCCGCTCAGCCCGTCGGCCCCGCCGAGGCCCAGACCCGCGACGCGCTTGCCCGCATCGCTCGCCTCGACCCCTTGCTCCACGCGTTCACCGCGGTCGATCCGACCGCCCTGGCCCAGGCGCGAGCGGTCGACCAGGCGGGCGGCCGGGGCGCGCTCGCCGGACGCCCGGTGCTGATCAAGGACAATATCGAGACCGCAGGCCCGCTTCCGACCACCGCTGGAAGCCTCGCGCTGGTCGCCAATGTCACCGGCCGCGATGCCCCGCTGGTCGCCCGGCTGCGCGGCGCCGGCGCCGTGATCATCGGCAAGGCTAACTTGTCCGAATGGGCGAACATCCGCTCGAGTAATTCGATCTCCGGCTGGAGCGCGGTCGGCGGCCAGGCGCGCAATCCTTATGCGACCGACCGCAACCCGTGCGGCTCGTCGTCGGGAAGCGCGGTCGCGGTCGCCTCCGGCATGGTCCGGCTGGCGATCGGGACCGAGACCGACGGCTCGATCACGTGCCCGGCGGCGGTCAACGGGATCGTCGGGTTCAAGCCGACCGTCGGCCTCGTCAGCCGAACGCACATCATCCCGATCAGCGTCAGCCAGGACACGCCCGGACCGATGACCGCGACGGTGCGCGAAGCCGCCGAGATGCTGGCGGTCATCGCCGGCAGCGACCGCGCCGATCCGACCACGCGCGAGGCCGATCGGCGGCGCAGCGACTATGCCGCCGCGCTCGACGCGGGCTCGCTTCGCGGCAAGCGCATCGGGGTGATGCGCTTCGCCTCGGGGTTCGGCACCGACCCGGCGCTTGCCGCCGCGCTCGGCGTCCTTCGAGCGCAGGGCGCAACGCTGGTCGAGATCGCCAGGTTCGACGACAAGGATATCGGCGACCAGGAGTTCACCGTCCTGCTGGCCGAGTTCAAGGTCGGCCTCGACGACTATCTCAAGAGCAGCCCGGCCCCAATCCCGGTGCGCAGCCTCGCCGACGTCATCGCCTTCAACAAGGCGAATGCCGCGACCGAAATGCCGTTGTTCGGACAGGACATCTTCGAGCAGGCCGAGCAGACCAAAGGCCTGTCCGACCCTGGCTATCGCAAGGCGCTGCAGCGAAGCCGCCTGCTCGCCGGCCCGCAAGGCGTCGACCGTCTGCTTCGCGAGCACCGCCTCGACGCGCTGGTCGGCCCGACCATGCCGGCAGCGTGGAAGATCGACGCGGTCCACGGCGACCAGATTTCCGGCGGCGGTGCCGGCAACCTCGCCGCGGTCGCGGGCTATCCGCACCTCACCGTCCCGATGGGCATGGTCATGGGCCTTCCCGTCGGCCTGAGCTTCATCGGCCCGCGCTGGTCGGACGCCCGGATCCTCTCGCTCGGCTTCGCCTATGAACAGGCGCGCGGGCCGCTGCCCGCGCCGCGCCTGCTCCGCTCGATTGAGGAAACCCCCGAGATCCAGCGCCTGCTCGAGCCCGCTGCCGAAGCGATCCGCCGCTGACCCTCGCGTCGCAGACGCTCGTTTCGAGCGCATTTCTGTTCGCCTGAATCCAGCCCGGCGGGGCGCCTTCGAGCGGCGCTCCGTCACCGCTGTGAGTCCGCCGCAACACGCGGCGCCGATAATCTCGTCCCGGCTCACGATTTTGCTTGGCTTCGCAACCCTTTTGACTCAAGATTCCCCCCGAGGTTGAACGCGCTAGCGCGTAGCAGGGGGACCAAAGTCATGAGCATTGATTTCATCCGGCCCGAAGTCGACGAGCTTCGTCCGCGGATCAGCGTCATCGGGGTCGGCGGAGCTGGCGGCAATGCGGTCGCCAACATGATCCGCGCCGACGTCCAGGGGGTCGATTTCGTCGTCTGCAACACCGATGCGCAGGCGCTCAATTCCGCGACGGCGGATCATCGCATCCAGCTCGGTCTCAAGATCACTCAGGGCCTCGGTGCCGGCTCGCGGCCCGAAATCGGCCGTGCCGCCGCCGAAGAGACGCTGGCCGACATCGAGCGCGCGCTTGACGGCGCCCACATGTGCTTCATCGCCGCCGGAATGGGCGGCGGCACCGGCACTGGCGCTGCGCCGGTCATTGCCAAGGCCGCCCGCGACAAGGGCATCCTCACCGTCGGCGTGGTGACCAAGCCGTTCGCATTCGAAGGCGCGCGTCGCGGCCGCTCGGCCGATGCCGGGATCGAGGAGCTTCAGCAGCACGTCGACACGCTGATCGTCATTCCCAACCAGAATCTGTTCCGCCTCGCCAATTCCGACACGACATTCAAGGAAGCGTTCGAGATGGCCGACGAGGTGCTTCAGCAGGGCGTCCGCGGGATTACCGATCTGATGGTCATGCCCGGCCTCATCAACCTCGACTTTGCCGACGTCCGCTCGGTCATGGGCGAAATGGGCAAGGCGATGATGGGCACCGGCGAGGCGTCGGGCGACAATCGCGCGATCGAGGCCGCCGAAAAGGCGATTTCGAATCCGCTGCTCGACGGTGTCAGCATGAAGGGCGCGAAGGGCGTCATCATCTCCATCACCGGCGGTGAGGATATGCGCCTGATGGAAGTCGACGAAGCCGCCAGCCACATCAAGGAACTGGTCGATCCCGACGCCAACATCATCTGGGGTTCGGCGTTCAACAATGACCTGCAAGGCAGGATCCGCGTGTCGGTGGTCGCCACCGGGATCGAGGCGGAAGTCGCCCAGCAGCCGCAACCCGGCAAGGTCTTCGCCTTCCCGAACTCGCGCACCAGCGCCGCCGCGGCACCGGCGAGCCGGCCGGCTCCGGTGCCTGCACCGGCACCTGCTCCCCAGGTGGACGAGGACACGCTGGATCTCGGCAATAGCGATGAGCTTCTGCTCGACTCTGACGACATCCTGACCAGCCCGGTTGCGTCGGCCCCGATCGCACCGCCGGCGGACGAGGAAATGACTGCCGCTCCGGCTCCGGCGCCCGCCGCGCCGGCGCCGCAACGCGAAAGCGGCACCCTATTCGAGCGGATGTCCAACATCGCTCGCGGTGCCGCCCAGGCGAAGGTGGACGAGGACACGCCGGCCTCGGTCCGCCGTGAACCGCTCGACATTCCTCGCTTCCTGAACCGCCAGAACAAC
>JASLBJ010000058.1 GCA_030146725.1 Sphingomicrobium sp.
CGCCGACTTCGCGGGCAGGAGGACAGCGTCGCGGTCACCGAGCGCATCCGCGCGGTCCTCGGCTACCGGCTTGCCGGAATCTCGTTCGAGCACCAGCCGCAGTACCGGATCCGGGTCCTGCTTACCGGCGTCGATCCGGTCGTCGACCAGGCCGCGCTCGCCGCCGGAAGCCCGCTGCCGATCGTGTTCCAGCTTGGCGCCGAGGCCACGCGGGCGAGGCTGATCGGAGCGCTCCGCAGCCACCAGTCTGCCCTCGCCGCCGCACTCCCGGGAAGCCGCGGCATCGGCATCGACCCGCGCACCGGCGAACTCGTGCTGATTGTCAGTGACGCGACAATCTCGATAGCAGACCGGCCGGCGGCCCTCGCCGGCCTGCGCGCGCTGACCGGCGTTCCGGTGCGGATCGACGCGGCCGGCGAGTCGGCACTGCACTCGGTTCACGGGGGCGGCCGGGTCGAGGGCCGCAGCGCCGAAGACGGGCGCCGCTATGCCTGCACGACGGCGTTCGTCGTGCGCAAGGCGGAACAGAGCGGCGTCCTCACCGCCGCCCATTGCCCCGATGCGCTCGACTATATCGGGCCGGACGGGCGCGCGGTGCCGACGATCTATGCGGGCCAGTGGGGGATCGGGCACCAGGACGTCCAGGTGAACGCCACGGCGGAAGCGCGCGAGCCGTTGTTCTACGCCGACCGCCGCGCTGGAACGCTCCGCCGCCTGACCGCCGCGCGCAGCCGCGAGAGCACGCGCGCCGGCGAGACCGTGTGCCACTATGGCGAAAGCTCGGGCTACAGCTGTGCCGAGATCGAGCTGACCGACTTCGCCCCGCCCGGAGCCTTGTGCGCCGGCCCGTGCGACCCCGTCTGGCTGACCGTCACCGGCCCGCAGTGCCGCAATGGCGACAGCGGCGGCCCGGTGTTCCTCGGCACTCGCGCGTTCGGCGTGACCAAGGGCGGCAGCGGGATCCGCACCCGCTGCAATTTCTATTACTACATGTCGACCGATTATATGCCCGACGGCTGGTCGCTGCTGCTCGGCGCGCCGGACGCCGCTTCCACGCCGACCCGTTGAGGGCGCACTGAGTCCGGGAATCGCAGTCAAACCGACGCGGAACTGTCGCATGGAGCCGCCACAGCCCTGCCCCTGATCGCCGCCGATCCGCGGCTTGCCAGGGGAGCATTGCAATGGCCGACACCATCACGCCGACGAACAGCCTGACTTATCAGGTGCTGGGCAGCATCAAGCTTGCCGGTGCCGAGATCTCGGCGTTCGACCCGGCTTCCAAGCGCGTGTTCAGCACCTCCGAGTCAGGCCTGCAGGTGATCGACCTGAGCAACCCCGCGAAGCCGGTCCTGCTCACCACCATCGATCTGTCCGCCGGCGCGTTCGGGTTCGGCAACGACATCACCAGCGTCGCCGTGCACGACGGACTGGTCGCGGTGACGGTGGCCTCCGCCAACCGCACCGATCCGGGCAAGCTGTTCCTGCTCGACGCCAACGGCGCCCTACTCGCCCAGTTCGACGTCGGCTCGGTCCCCGACATGGTCACTTTCTCGCCCGATGGCACCAAGCTGCTGGTCGCCAACGAAGGCGAGGCGACGATGACCGATGCGCTCGAGGACGGTGCCGCCTACGTCAATCCGGTCGGCTCGATCAGCGTCATCGACCTGTCCGGCGGGATCGCCGCGGCGACGGTCAAGACCGCTGGATTCGAGGCGTTCAACGACGATGCCGCCGCGCTGATTGCCGAGGGCGTGCGCCTGTTCGTCAACTCGCCGGGCTTCGAGGGCATCACCGTCGCGCAGGACCTCGAGCCCGAGTATATCGCGGTCGCGCCCGACGGCCTGTCGGCATTCGTCACGCTTCAGGAAGCCAATGCGATCGCGATCCTCGACCTCAGCGGGGCCGATCCGGTCGTCACGGACATCGTCCCGCTCGGCCTCAAGTCGTGGAACGGGCTCGCCTTCGACGGCAGCGACCGCGACGGCATCAATTTCCAGACCGACCAGCCGATCTTCGGCCTCTACCAGCCCGACGCCATCGCCAGCTTCACCGGCGGCGACGGCCAGACCTACTATGTCACCGCCAACGAAGGCGACGACCGCGACGATTTCGTTGACGAGACCATCCGGGTCGGCGCGAACGGCTATACCCTCGACCCCACTGCTTACCCCAATCCGGCTGCGCTCAAGCTCGCAACCGAGCTTGGCCGGCTGACCGTTCCCAACCTCACCGGTGTGGACGGCGACACCGACGGCGACGGCGATGTCGACCAGATCCTGACCTACGGCGCCCGTTCGTTCAGCATTCTCGATGCCCAGGGCAATCGCGTGTTCGACAGCGGGGCCGAGATCGACCAGTTCGTCGCGCAATATTTCCCCGAACTCTATGATGACGGCCGCAGCGACAATAAGGGCTCCGAGCCCGAGGGTGTGACGATCGGACAAATCGACGGCCGCGTGTTCGCCTTCATCTCGCTCGAGCGGTACAACAGCACCATCGTCTACGACGTCACCGACCCGACCAAGCCGACGCTGTCGACGTTCCTCGCCAATGCCGGGGACGTCGCTCCGGAATCGGGCGTCTTCATCTCGGCGGCCGACAGCCCAACCGGCCAGACCCTGTTCCTGTCGTCGAACGAGGCCTCGGGCACGCTCACCGTCTATCAGCTGAGCAAGCCGCAGACCGTTGGCGGCAATGGCCAGGATGAGCTGATCGGTACCATCCTCGACGATGTGATGACCGGCGGCAACGGGGCCGACTTCCTCTTCGGGAATTTCGGCAACGACCGGTTGTTCGGCGAAAACGGCGCCGACGTGCTCGACGGCGGGATGGGCAACGACCGCCTGTCTGGCGGACGCGGCGACGACGTGCTGACCACCGGCGCCGGGTCGGACGTCATCCTGATCGACACCAAGGGCGGCTCGGACACCGTTACCGACTTCGATGCCGCTCTGGATTCCATCGAACTTGGTGCGGGCGTGACCCTCAAGCGCAGCAAGGTCCAGGACCGCGACGGTGACGGCATCGACGACCTCGTGCTGCAGTTCAGCAACGGCAGCAGCCTGGTCCTGCTCGGCCTGAGCGACGTCTCGACCGTCGACCTTATCCCCGCGGGATAGGCTCGGCCGCTCGCGCGAGCCCATGCGCTTTCGCGGGCGCAACGTCCGGAACGCCTGACCCTCGCCGCCGTTCGAGGGTCAGGAGGCGAGCCCGATGAAGCCGATGACCGATCAGCATCTTGCCGTGTTGCGCCGGCACATGGTCGAAATCGTCGACATGCACTTCGATCTTGCAAGCGACGAGATCGGCAGCGAGGCAGCCTCCCCGGCGCTGCGGCAGGCACTGCTCGAAGTTCCGCGGCATCTGTTCGTACCCGGGGCGCTCGCCGCGCTTGCATATCAGGATACGCCGCTGCCGATCGGTTTCGACAAGACCGTCTCGCAGCCGTTCATCGGCGCGCTGATGATCGACCTGCTCGGAATCGAGTCCGGCGCACGGGTGCTCGAAGTCGGCACCGGGCTTGGCTATCAGGCAGCGGTGATGGCGACGATGGGTGCCGAGGTGTTCAGCGTCGAAGTCGTCGAGGAGTTCGCCGAAGCCGCCCGCGCGCGCTTCGCGGCGCTCGGGCAACATGTCGAGGTGCGCGTCGGCGACGGCTCGCGCGGCTGGCCCGACCATGCACCCTACGACGCCATCCTGGTCACCGCCGCGGCTAGTGCACCGCCGTCGGCGCTGCTGGATCAGCTCAAGCCGGGTGGCCGCATGGTCCTGCCGATCGGGAGCGGCGACGAGCAGCAGTTGAGTGTCGTAACGCGCCGACCGGACGGCGATACCGCAATCCGCAGGATCATGCCCGTGCGCTTCACGAAGCTAGAGGTGGGTGTCTGAGGACTAGCCGGAGCTAAACCGCTGGCTCTTATCTAGTGAGACGGCACCCGCCCCCAGCGAGTCTAGGTGGGAAGAGTCCTAACCAGACAAAGGCTCAAACTATCTCGCGCCGAAGCCGCTCAGCATCGTCTTGATCGTCCGGAACAGGATGAACAGGTCGAGCCAGGGCGAGAAGTATTTGATGTAGTAGAAGTCGTACTGCAGCTTCTCATGGACTTCCGCGACCTCGGCGACATGACCCTGGTTGACCTGCGCCCAGCCCGAGATCCCCGGCTTCACGACGTGGCGATAGCGGTAGAACGGCAACTCGCTGGTGTACCACACCGACAGAACTTCCGCCTCGGGCCGCGGGCCGATCCAGCTCATCTCCCATTTGAGGATGTTGAACATCTGCGGCAGCTCGTCGAGCCGGGTCTTGCGCAGCCAGCCGCCGAGGCGGGTGATGCGGTCGTCATTGTCGGCGGTCATCGCCGATGCCCTCGCATCCTCGACCGTCACCGGCCGCATCGTGCGGAACTTGTAGACGGTAATCCGCTGCCCGGCGTAGCCGGTGCGCGCCTGGCGGAACAGGACCGGGCCGCGGCTGTCCACGCGGATCGCAAGCGCGATCAATCCCATCAGCGGCAGCACCAGCGGCAGGATCACCACCGCGAGCAGGAAGTCGCCAAGCCCCTTGAGGTGGAAATAACCACGCGCGGGCACCAGCGACCCGAAGCTGTTTTCAGACAGATGGTCGAGCTCGACCCGTCCGGTCAGCGACTCCGACAATTGCTTGACCTGATAGACCATTCGGCCGGCAAGCGCGGCGTCGGCCAGGAACCCCTCCCACTCTGGCGGCAGATCGGCAGAGAAATCCGCCACGATCGCGTTGCAGCCCGCGGTCTGCCCGAGCGTCGGGCGAGTCATCGGCAGCCACTCGACATCGCCGATCTTGCGCAGGCGGTCTGCCCGGCCGAACGGCACCATTGCAATGCGCTGGCGGATCCGCCGCTCGGCATAGAAATAGATGAAGTAATTCCATAGCACATGGAGCGCCAACCCGGCCGCGAGCCCGAGGCGGTCGTAAGGCAGGCGCGCCATCAGCAGGCCGGCGACGACAAGGCCGTGCGCGCTCAGTGCAGCGGGCAGGATCACATAGGTCGAGCGGATGCCCGGATAGGTCTCGATCGACAGCCGCATCCAGAACG
>JASLBJ010000067.1 GCA_030146725.1 Sphingomicrobium sp.
CAAGGCGCACTAGCCCCCGCATTCGTCTGCACCGCCAACATCGACGCCGAGGACGGCGGGACAAGCATCGTCGAAGGCAACCGCCGAGTGCTCGCCGCGCGCCTGTCCGACGCGCGCTTCTTCTGGGAGCAGGACCTCAAGATCCCACTCGAGCAACAGTCCGACAAGCTCACCCAGATCGTCTTCCACGAGAAACTCGGCACCATCGCCGACAAGGTCGAACGCGTCGCAAGGCTAGCCCGCTGGTTGTGCGAGGAAGGCATCGTGCAGGCCGACCCGGCAACAGCGGAACGCGCCGCACGCCTCGCCAAGGCCGACCTCGTCACCGGAATGGTCGGCGAATTCCCCGAACTCCAGGGCATCATCGGCGGCTACCTCGCGGCAGCCCAGGGCGAACCGCCCGAAATCGCCGCCGCAGTCAGCGACCACTACAAGCCGGTCGGACAGGGCGACGAAGTCCCGGCCGCGCCGACCACAGTGGCAGTGAGCCTCGCGGACAAACTCGACACAATCCTCTCGTTCTTGGCCGTAGACGAGCGACCAACCGGGTCGAAAGACCCTTTCGCTCTCAGAAGAGCGGCAATATCATCGCTCTCAATTATCGTGACGGGCGGTCTCCGTTTTCCAATCTGGACACTCTCTTCGCTGTCAGAAGCTGCGTACGAATGCCGGCGTCCAGCTGGCAGGCGCAGTTCACGAGAACTTGCAAATGAGCTTCTCGGGTTCTTGGCGGATAGACTTGTTGTTCAACAGCGGGAGGCTGGTGTTAGACATGACCTCGTTCAGTCAGTGTATCACGTGGGCGGCGAAGACGACCTTGTACGCCTGCTATCCCGCGTGAAAGCCCTCCAATCCTTCATTTCCACGCCCGAGGGCGCCGACCTCCTCGCCGCCTACAAGCGCGCGTCGAACATCCTCAAAAAGGAAGACTGGTCCGCGCCCGAGGTGATGTCGTCCGACGAAGAACAGCATATTCCGCAGACCGGCGAGGAAGACCCGCTGGTGCTGGTCGAGGAGCCCGGGATGGCCGAGGCGATCGCGGAAATGGCGTCGGGCAGCGCAGGCGCTGGCCAAGCCCCACAGGAAGAGGCGCTAATCGCCGCCCTCGATGCCGCCGAACCGCGCGCGACCGCCGCGGTCGAGGGCGAGGACTTCACCGCCGCAATGGCGGCGCTCGCCTCCCTACGCGGCCCGATCGACGCCTTTTTCGATCATGTCACGGTCAACGACCCCGACCCACATGTCCGCGCGCGCCGGCTCAACCTGCTGCTGCGCTTCCGCGATGCCGTCCACAGCGTGGCCGATTTCTCCCGCATCGAAGGCTGAGGCCGCCAGCAGCAGGCCCGAACGGCCCTCGAACGATCAGATGCGGCGGTTGTCGGTCGGACGGTGATCGTCGCGGTTGGGAACGCCGTCGCCGTCCACGTCCCGCGCGGTCGAGGTGCCGTGATCGCGAGCAGCGGCATTGCGCACCGAATCATGCTCGCGAAACTCTTTCTCGCGCTGGTCCCAGTGCGCCTCGCGGTCGCGATGCTCCTTTTCGAGCGCCTCGCGGCGCTTGGTCTCGTCATGATAGCGCGTCTTCCACTTGCGCCGGCCGCCCGCCGTCAGGAAGGTCCCAATCAGCATTCCGAGGAGGAACACCAGCGCTAGGATGATCCACTGGTCCTGTGTGAAACTCGTCATGCGCGCGCCCCTTGTTGTTACGGCAAGGATACGCTCGACCTTGGCGCCGCGTTCCACCGACCGCTACGGACCATCGGAGCAGCCGCCGCTCAGCCGTTGATGAAGCTGTCGCTGATCGAGCAGGCCGCCGGGCCGAGAATGACGATGAACAGCGTCGGCAGGATGAACAGGATCAGCGGGATGGTCATGATCGCGGGCAGGCGCGCCGCTTTCTCCTCGGCCCGCATCATCCGCTGGTTGCGGAACTCGGCCGACAGCACACGCAGCGCCGAGGCCAGCGGAGTCCCGTATTTCACGGTCTGGATCAAGGTCGTGACCACGCCGCGGACCGCCTCGAGATCGACCCGGTTGGCCAGGTTCTCGAACGCATTGCGCCGCTCGGCAAGGAAGCCCAGTTCGATCGAGGTCAGCCCGAACTCGTCGCCAAGCTCGGGATAGGCCTTGCCCAATTCCTTGGCGACCCGCGCGAAGGCGGCGTCGACGGTGAGCCCGGCCTCGGCGCAGATCACCAGCAGGTCGAGCGCGTCGGGAAGTCCCTTGCGCACTCCGTGGCTGCGCTTGGTGACCTTGTTCTTCAGCCACATGTCCGGCGCTCGGTAGCTTCCGACCAGCGTTCCGGCGACGACCAGGTAACGCCGCATCGGCGACCAGTCGGGGAACACGTCCATCCCGTAGATCAGGACCACTGCGCCGATTCCGAGCACCACCGGCAGGATGAAGCGCGCGAAGATGATGAAGAACGCCAGGTCCTTGGCGCGGATACCCGCCTGGGTCAGCCGCAGCTGGGTCTTCTTGAGCTGATCCTCCTGGATCATCTTGAAGCTGGTGAGTATCGAGCGCACCCGGTCCGCCGCCTGATTATTGTTGGTCAGCTTCCGGCGCTTGTTGGCCGAGGCGACGACGCCCGCCTTCAGCTGCTCGCGGCGGTCGTTGAGCGCCTTGATCCGGCGCGCCATCGGATCGCGCACCGTCGTTGCCGCATAAAGCGCGACCAGCACCGCAAGCGTCGCGACGGCGCTCAGCATCGTTGCGATCAGGGTGACGTCGAACCCGAGAAGGGTGGGGCCAGGTGGCTGCATCTGCTGTTCCCGTCAGATCTCGAAGTTGACCATCTTGGCCATGATCAGCGCGCCGAGCGACATCCACACCAGGCCGCCGATGCCGGCGATGATCAGCCGTTCGTCGACGAAGAAGCCGCCCATGTATTCGGGGTTGATCATCCAGACCATCGTGAAGACCACGAATGGAAGCGATCCGACGATGTAGGCCGAAGCCTTCGATTCCGAGCTCATCGCGCGGATCTTGAGCTTCATCTGCGCGCGCTTGCGAAGCACGTCGGCAAGGTTGGACAGGGTCTCGGCAAGGTTGCCGCCGGTCTCGCGCTGGATTGCGAGCGTAATCACGAAGAACTGGATCTCAGGCGTGCCCAGCCGGTCCGCAGTCTCCTGCAGCGCCGCATCCATCGTCCGCCCGATCTTCATCTTGTCGGACACCGCGCGGAACTCGACCCCGACGGGACCCGGCAGCTCGCTGGCGACGATCCCGAGCGTCTCCGTAATCGGAAGCCCCGAACGCAGGCCCCGGACCATCAGCTCGATCGCATCGGGGAAGTTGGTGTTGAACTGCGCAAGCCGCCGGTTGATCATCCGCCCGACCATGAAATACGGCGCGCCAAGAGCGACGAACAGGCCGACGAACAGCGCCAGCAGGAACGGCGCACCGCGGATCATCAGCCCGCCGCTGAGGCAGGCGAGGATTGCAAGCGAGATCATCCCGTATCTCGCGAGGCTGATGTCCTTGCCCGTCGTCTCCAGCCGCTTGCGCAGCAGCGCGGGCCGCGGGATCAGCGTCGAGGCGAAGCTTTCCGCCCGGCTTGAGCGCTGCGCGAACAGCCGGCGGATCTGCGCCTGCGCCTGGCCCGAAATGACGTCGCCGTGCCGCTCCTTGATGACCTCCATCCGCCGCTTGACCGACTTGGCGGGCGAGGGACCGCGAAACGCGAACGT
Organism: Sphingomicrobium sp.; assembly: GCA_030146725.1. Taxonomy (GTDB): domain Bacteria; phylum Pseudomonadota; class Alphaproteobacteria; order Sphingomonadales; family Sphingomonadaceae; genus Sphingomicrobium. The sequence continues at coordinate 3,693 of JASLBJ010000067.1, forward strand.
CAGCAGTGCGAGCACCGCGAGCGCCGCCAGTCCGAACAGGATTAGGATGAGCATCGTCGTGGCCCGCTACGCGCCGGGCGCCAGGCCGACGCAGCGCCGGTGCACGATCACGCCGCCTTGGCCCTGGGCTTGACCAGCATCGACTTCAGATTGTCGACCAGCGCTCTGGCGCCCCCGCCACCCTTGGTGCCAGCCTTGGCGCCCGCCGGAGCCTTGGAGCCCGTGGGAGCCTTGGAGGCCCCGGCAGCCTGGGCGCTTGCTGCCGCCGTTCCATCGGTCGCCTGGTTCAGCACCAGGTCGCACAACAGGTTGAACGGCGCCGCCATCTTGCCGGCGGCGACCTCGGCCATCGGCTTGCCGAGCTTGGCGGATTGCGCGGCAAGCTTGCCGTCGGCGGCGAAGACGAGATCGACGGTACGCTCGATCGACTGCTCGAAATCCTTGCGGCTGATCTCCAGCGCACCGCCCGACGGCACGCGGTTGGAAACGACGATCACCTTGGTCTGCGGCGCATTCGACTTGAGCCAGGCAAGCACCCGGATCGTGTCGCGGGTCGCCGCCAGCGTCAGCTCCGACACGATCACGGCGACATGCGCATCGTGAACCATGTGCGGATACTGGATCAGCATGTGCCGCGGCAGGTCGAGCACGGTCGCTTCGAACGCGCCCCGCATCTCCTCCTGCAGCTGGAAGAAGGCGGCCCCGTCGGTCACCAGCGGCTGGTTGATCGGCGCTTCGGCCGACAGCACCGACAGCCGTGCATTGGCGCGGACCATCGCGCGCTCGATGAACAGCCCGTCGATCCGGCTCGGGTTCTCGATCGCATCGGTCAGCCCGCGCCCGGGCTCGAGATCGAGTGCAAGCGCACCGGTCCCGAAGTGGATGTCGAGGTCGAGCAACGCGGTCGAACGATGTGCCCGCTCGCCCAGCAACCACGCCAGCGACGTCGCGATCGTCGATGCGCCGACTCCGCCACGAACGCCGATCACCGCGGCGACTACGTGCGGCTTGTCGGCCTGCGCTTCGCCGCGCGGTCCCGACAGGATCGTCTGCGCATGCGCGAACGTGTCGCGCAGCTGGTCGGCCGAAAATGGTTTGAGCAGATAATCGTGGATTCCGCTCGCAACCAGATCGCGATAGAGCCGCACGTCGTTGACCTGCCCGGTCGCGATCACGATCGTTCCCGGCTCGCACACCTCGGCCAAAGCATTGATATCGCCCAGCGGATCGGCCGACTCCGACAAATCGACGAACAGGATGTTGGGGCTGGCCGACACCGACAGCGCCTGCACCGCATTGCGCAGCCCGCCCTTGTTGACCTTCTCCGGCGACCAGCCATGCTCGACCGCAATCGGCCGCAGCAGGTCGGCAGTGGCATCGTCGCACACAAAGGCTGTGAACGGATCGCGCAAGCCCGCGCGCGCCTGGAACGGAGCATTCATTACTCGTTGCCCTTCCTGGTGTTGACGTCCTCGAGCCCTTCGGTCCCCGTCGGCTTCGCGGTCCGGTACGCACCGATCGCCTTGGCCGAAGTGGCGGTGTCACCAAGCCCGCTGCCCTCGCGCCCGTGCGCCAGATCCTCGGGGTTGGCGACCATCGCGGCGAGGTTGGAATTGACGCCACAGCCAAGGTTTGAAAGCGAACGATTGTTGCTGTTGGGCTGCGAGGCACGAGACCAGTTCGGGCAGTTCGGAACGAAGGCGCGGGTCCGTGCGACAAGGATCCGTGCAACGCCCTCGCGTACAACTCCGGCCGACACCGGCGCCCCCGGGCTGACGAGCAGGCCATAGCGCCCGGCAATCGCCGCCACCTCGGCCCGCGCTCCACCGCCATAAGCCCCACCGGCATAGGCTCCACCGCCATAGGCCCCACCGGCATAGCCGCCATCGACATGGACCCGATCGCCATAGCCAAGCCCGAGCCCGCGAAACCAGGCGTCGATCCGTTCGGCTTCGCCCATCCCGAGCATCCCATTCGGCGCCGCCGCATCGAACTGCAGCGTCGAGCGCTCGACCACCGGCACATTGACCGGCTCGAGCCCGCGATCGGCAAGATCGTCCGGCGTGTGGCTGCAAGCCGCCAGCCCCACCGCGAGGAGCACCACTCCAAATCCTGCACGCATCCTCGCAACCTCCCCAAAAACCCCGCGGCTCACAGCTTGAACCCCGGCGCCGCAACAGTGCCCGGCGCACTTCCTCCCGGCATCGGCGCCCCGGCCACTCCCGGCGCCTTCGCGCCGGTGTAGGACTGGCCCTCGAGCACCCGCTCTACATCGGTCGGCGCGCGGTAATTGTCAGTCGGAAGCGCAAGCCGGCCGGAAACCGGACGGACGAGATATGGCGTGACGACGATCACCAGTTCGGTTTCCTGGCGCCGGAAACGAGTCGAGCGGAACAGGGTCCCGATGATTGGCAAGTCGCCAAGGAACGGCGCCTTGTCGACATTGTTCGTATTGGTGTTGCGCAGCAGCCCGGCGATCATGAAGCTCTGCCCCGAGCCAAGCTCGACCGTCGTTTCCGCCCTTCGCGTCGTCAGCGCCGGAACGTCGAACCCGTTGAGCCGGATCGAACCTTCTGCGGACAATTCGCTGACCTCGGGCCGCACCCGCATCGAGATCCGCCCGTCGCTGAGGACCACCGGCGTGAACGCCAGGCCGACGCCATATTGCTTATACTCGATCGTGACCGAGCCGAGCGACTGCGAAACCGGCACCGGGAACTCGCCGCCCGCAAGAAAGCTCGCCGTCTCGCCCGACAGGGAGGTCAGGTTGGGCTCGGCCAGCGTAGTCACCAGACCGTCGACTTCGGCGAGGTCGAGCGAGGCGAGGATGTCGAGCCCGAACAGGCTGCCCGCACCCGACAATGTCGAGCCGATCGCACTGCGGATCACGCTCACCGCCGTATCCTCGGGCTTGGTCGGATCGGGCAGGCGGATGCCCTGGCCCTGCGCGATCCCGAACTGGAACCCGCTGGTCGGATCGGACGCGAGCAGGTTGACTCCGAACTGCTTGAGCAGCGAGCGGTTGACCTCTGCGATGCGCACCTTGAGGTTGACCTGCAGCGGCACTGCCGAGCGCAACCGGCTGACGACCTGCGTCCCTTCGCCGACATAGGCCTGGACCAGCCGCCCCGCCTCCTCGACGTCGGCCGGCGACGCGACCGTCCCGGTCAGCAGCACCAGATTGTTCATCGTCGTCGCCTGGATGCTCGCCTCGGGCATCGCCAGCGTCAGCATCTCGCCGACCGAGCTGATGTTGTTGCCGACGCGCACATCGGCGGCAAACACCGTGCGTCCATCCTTGCCCGTCGCATAGACGGTCGTCTCGCCGCGGCTCTTGCCGAACAAATAAAGCTGCGTCGGCGAGCGCACCTGGACATCGGCGATCGCATCATTGGCCACGAACAGGTCGGTCATCGGGCTTTCCAGCCGGATCATCCGCCCGGTGCCCTGGCTCAGGTCGAGCGTCTCGGACGGCCGCGAGGCCGCGCTCTGGGCCACTGCCGGCTGTGCCGCGCCAAGCGACCCGAGGCCGATGGCAAGCGCGGCGAGGGCGGTGCCGGGAGCCCGGCGGAAAACATTGCGATTGGTCATCTTAGCGAACTCCCACCGGAACGACCGTGACGGTATTGCCGCGGGTGACCCGAACCACCGGTCCGGCGTAGACCGGAGCGGCGCTCGGAGCGGGGCCGGCGGCCGCAGCCGGAGCCGCTCCGCTGCGAATGGCGCTGGCCAGGCCGGCAAGCGGATCGGGGGCCGGGTTCCCGCGCTGCACGACCCGCGCCGGAACTGTTCGCCGCTGGAAACGCGACACGTCCCCGCCGGTCGTGAACGTGGTGTTCGTGTCCATCGGCCGGTTGGCCACCGCGAGCAGCATCCGCCGCTCCTCGATCGGGTCGGTGCCCGGAGGCAATTCGACTTCGCCCGCCGCTACCGCCCGTTCGAGCTCGGCACTATTGTCGGCGATCGAGCGCAGTGACAGCGACAGGGTGCCAAGGCTCTGCGCGACGGCGACCTTCTCGGAAATGCGCGGCGTGGCCTCCATCGTCACGTTCGAGAACGTCTTGACCTCGATCTTGCCCTCCGCGTCCTTGCTGTCGGTGCGCTGGTCGGTGGCAAGCACGCGGATGTTGCGGACGATCGTCTCGGACACCTTGAGCGGCGGTCCGTCGCCGCCGCCCTCGACCTCCTGGGTGAGGACGATATCGACGCGGTCGCCAGGGAAGATGAAACCCGCCACTCCGGTTGAAGCATTAACCGGAACGGTTATTGCGCGCATTCCGGGGCCAAGCGCCGCGGCCAGGAACCCACGGTCGTTCGGTCCGACGAGCGAGCCCCGGGTCAGCGGTTGCCCGGCGGTGACCGGATTGCGCACGACGGTGCCGAGCAGCTTGGCAACGTCGTCGCCCGTGCCCTCGAGATAATAGGCCTGCTGGAGCAGCTCCTTGGGCCAGGGCTGGTAGCCGAGCGCCTCCACATCGATGATCGTCCCGACTGCGAGCGCCTTGCGCGCGACCAGCACCTTGGGCCCCAGCGGCACGGCCTGCGCAGCAAGCGCCTGCTGCGCGCCGGCTCCCGCAAACATGGTCCGGGCCATGACCGCGGTGACCACCGCAATCACTAAGGCTCCGACCAGAAGCACGATCTTCCTGACATTCATGGCGCAATCGTCTCCCGTCAAGGGCACCGTCCGTTGGCTTCCCTATCAGCCAGATTGGTTAAGATATCGTTGGGCGAGAATCGCAGAGCCATCGCCCTGCTCGCCACCCGATCACCGCCGCCGCGCCCCGCAACAGCGCGACAGGCCAACCGCAACCGCGGCCATCCAGCGTTGCTCGGCGCTTCACCCCTAGACGGCGCGCCTCTCGAAACCGTAACCCGCTGGCGTGATGGCGCTCCACGACCCAGCAGCCGACTGCGACGTCCTGATCATCGGCGGCGGGATCGCCGGCGCCGGTCTTGGCGCCGCGCTTACCGGCCGCACGCGGGTCGTGCTGGCCGAAGCCGAGGACCAGTGCGGCTATCATTCGACCGGCCGCTCGGCCGCCTTCTGGCTCGAAAGCTATGGCGGCGCCGAGGTCGCGCGGCTGACCGCCGCATCCCACCCTTTCCTTGCCGATCCGCCCGCCGACTTCGCGCAAGCCTCGTTCCTCCGCACCCGCGGTGCGCTGCATCTCTCGCAGCAGGGCTGGGCAGCGGTCCCCGACAGCGTCGCGGTCCGCCGCGTCGAGCGCCCCGAACTCGAGCGGATGATCCCCGGACTCCGCCCGCAGTGGCGCCAGGCCCTGCTCGAACCGGGCTGCGCGGACATCGACGTCGCCGCGCTCCACGCCGCCTTTCTTCGCCATTTCACCAGGCAAGGCGGATCGGTCACGACGGCGAAACGCCTGCGCTCCGCTCGGTTCGACGGCCGCTGGACCGTGGCGTTCGACGACGGCTCTGAAGTGACCGCGGCGGTGCTGGTCAACGCCGCCGGAGCCTGGGCCGACGAGGTCGCGGCCGCGTCCGGCGTCGCACCGCTCGGGATCGCGCCCAAGCGCCGGACGATGGTCCAGCTGCGCGTCGGTCGGACCGGCCTTCGCGACCTGCCCCTGGTCGGCGATGCCGACGGCACCTTCTACTTCAAGGGCGAGGGCGACAGCAGCATCTGGCTGAGCCCGCACGACGAGATCGCCTGCGACCCGTGCGACGCCGCGCCCGAGGAGATCGACGTCGCCACCGCGATCCACCGGTTCGAGACTGTTGTCGACTGGCCGGTCGAGGCGGTCGAACGACGCTGGGCAGGCCTGCGCAGTTTCGCGCCCGACCGCCTGCCGGTCCTTGGCTTCGACCGCCGCAACCCGCGCTTTTTCTGGTGCGCGGGGCAGGGGGGCTTCGGAATCCAGACCGCCCCCGCCGCTTCCCACATGGCTGCGGCGCTGCTGCTCGGCGAGGAGCCCGACGCGGCGGTCGCGCACATCGACCCGGGGCCCTTTTCGCCGACGCGTTTCGCCTGACCCGGAACCCGCTCGCAGCGTCTCTCCGTGCGTGCCATACAGCCAAAAAGGGGACACGAATGACCGCCTGGACGACGCTTGCCGCAGCACTTCTCATCGCACTGTCGGCAACACCCGCCGCGGCGGAATTCCGCGCCAGCGCGTCGGTCGACACAAAGGCGCCGGGAACCCGCATCGCGCCCGAGATCTACGGCCAGTTCGCCGAGCAGCTTGGAACCGGGATCAACGGCGGCATCTGGGTCGGCGAGGGCTCGTCGATCCCCAACATCCGCGGCTACCGGCGCGACGTCGTCGAGGCGTTGCAGCGCCTCAAGGTGCCCGTCGTGCGCTGGCCCGGCGGCTGCTACGCCGACATCTACCGCTGGCGCGACGGCATCGGCCCGCGTTCCGCGCGCCCGATCACGCTCAACAAATGGTGGGGCAACACCGAGGAGGCCAACCAGTTCGGAAGCCATGAGTTCTTCGACTTCGCCGAGCTGATCGGGGCGAAGGCCTATCTCAACATCAATGTCGGCACCGGAACTCCGGGCGAGGCGCGCGACTGGGTCGAATATCTCAGTTCCCCGAGCAACAGCCGTCTCGCGAGCGAACGCCGTGCCAACGGCCGCGCGAAGCCCTACAAGATCGACTATATCGGGATCGGCAACGAGATGTGGGGCTGCGGCGGCAACCTCAAGGTCGAGGAGTTCGCGCCGATGGTGCGGATGTACTCGACCTTCCTGCGCGAAACGCCCGGACCAAAGGTGATCGCCGGCGGTCCGACCGGCGACGATTATCGCTGGACCGAAGTGCTGATGGAGAGCTCGCGCGGCCAGATCGACGCGATCTCGCTGCACTACTACACGCTGCCGACCGGCGACTGGGCGAAGAAGGGCCCGGCGATCGGCTTCACCGCCGCGGAATGGACGGCGACGCTCGCCCGCACGCGGCAGGTCGAAACGATGATCGTCGGCCACGATCAGCGCATGGACAAGCACGATCCCGCCAACAAGCTCGGGCTGATGGTCGCCGAATGGGGCAGCTGGTACGACGCGACTCCCGGCACCAACGCGGCGTTCCTCCAGCAGGAGAACACTCTTCGCGATGCGCTGATCGCAGCAACCAACTTCCACATCTTTCACCGCCATGCGGATCGCGTGCACATGGGCAATATCGCGCAGATGGTGAACGTGCTCCAGGCGATGATCCTGACCGACGGGCCGCGCATGGTGCTGACCCCGACCTACCACGCGTTCCGAATGTACCAGCCGTTCCAGGGCGCGCTCGCGCTACCCGTCCAGATCACCACACCGCAAATCGGCCCCATCTCGAGCAGCGCGCCGCCGGGCACCGTCCCGGCGATCGACGTCACCGCGGCGCGCGACGCATCGGGAGCGGTCCACGTCGCACTCGTCAACGCCGATCCGGCCGAGGCCGCAACCGTCGACCTTCAGCTGCCCGGCCTCGCCGGTCGCCGGATCGAGGGCGAAGTGCTGACCGCCGCCCGCACCGACTCGCTCAACAGCCTCGAAGGCCGCCGCGAAGTCGCCCCCGCGCCGTTCCGCGGAGCCAGCTGGCGCGGCGGCGTGCTGCGGGTCCGAATGCCGTCCAAAGCCATCGTCCGCCTGACACTCAGGTAACGCACGCTGAGGTAGCGCCTAGCGCCGGTGCACTTCCGCCGCCGCACAGGCCAGCGCATCGACGCGGTCGTTCTCAGGGTGGCCGCTATGCCCCTTGACCCACTTCCACTCGATCCGGTGCTCGCCGACCGCCTCGAGCAGTTGCTGCCACAGCTCGGCATTCTTGACCGGCTTGCGATCGGCCGTGCGCCAGCCGTTCTTGCGCCAGCCATGGATCCACTTGGTAATCCCGTCGCGCACATAGATGCTGTCGGTGTGCAGCGCGACACGGCACGGCTTCTTGAGCGCCTCGAGCGCCTGGATCGCCGCCATCAGCTCCATCCGGTTGTTGGTCGTCAACGGCTCGCCCCCCGACAGCTCGCGCTCGCGCGCCCCCGAACGGATCAGCGCGCCCCAGCCGCCAGGCCCCGGATTGCCCTTGCACGCGCCATCGGTGAAAATATCAACTTGCGGCAGTTCAGACATCGAAGATCGTCATTGCGAGCAATCCATCTTCGGAAAAGATGGATGTTTCGTCGCTTCGCTCCTCGCAATGACGGGGTCCACGCTCAGGCGACGAGCTCGCGTGGCAGCTTGAACACCATTCGCTCGGGATTGTGGTCGGCTTCCTCCTCGGTGACATCGAAGCGCTCGTGCAGCGCATCGATCACTTCGCGGATCAGTACTTCAGGCGCCGAAGCCCCCGCCGTCACGCCAAGCACCTCAGGCGCCCCAAGCCACGCCCAGTCGATGTCCGCAGCCCGCTCGACCAGCCGCGCCGGAACGTTCATCCGCTCGGCGACCTCGACCAGCCGCAGCGAGTTGCTGCTCTGCGGGGAGCCGATCACCAGCATCCGCTCGCACCGCCCGGCAATCGCCTTGACCGCCGCCTGGCGGTTCGACGTCGCGTAACAGATGTCCTCGCTGCGCGGCACCCGGATCGCCGGAAAACGGGCCTTCAGCGCCTCGACGATGTCGCGTGTATCGTCGACCGACAGCGTCGTCTGCGTCAGGAACGCCAGATTGTCCGCATCGGCAATCGCGACCGTGGCAACGTCCTCCGCGGTCTCGATCAGCGTCATCGACCCCGC
>JASLBJ010000157.1 GCA_030146725.1 Sphingomicrobium sp.
GGGTAGCTTGGGCACCGGCGGCAATGGCCTGCTCGCCGCTGAGTTCGCCGCGGAGCAGTGCAGCGATCTCGCGCACGCCGATCGCACGCATGACGGGCAGGGCAGGGTCGAGGTTGCGGGCGAGCAGCATCCGCACTTCGGCGACCGCGCCCGCGTCGATCATCTCGGCGAAGCGTTCGTCGCAGCGGGCGTAGAGCCAGTCGCGCGGCGGAAGCAGGATCAGCGGCTGGAGCGCTACGCTCGTCGCGATCCCGCCGGCCCGCGCCTGCTGCCATTCGTGGATCGGCTTGCCGGTCGAAAGCACCACCTCGAGCGCACGTGCGATCCGGCTGGTGTCGCCCGGGTCGAGGCGAGCCGCGGCGGCGGGATCCACGCGCTCGAGCTCAAGCCGATTGTCATCGACGGCGCGCGCCCGCACCCGGTCGCGAATGGCTGGATCGATCGGCGGCACGGGGGCAATCCCGTCGAGCAGGCTGCGGATGTACAGGCCCGTTCCGCCGACCAGGATCGGCAGCCGCCCCGCCGCATGCACGCGTGCGATCTCGTTCCGCGCAAGCCGCGCCCAGTCCGCCGCCGAGCACGACCCGGCGCCGTCGATGACCCCGTACAGCCGGTGCTCCGCGCGCTTGGCGTCGGCCGCATCCGGCGCTGCGCTCAGCACCGGCAGGTCGCGGTAGAGCTGTGCGCTGTCGGCGTTGACGATCATTCCGCCGGTGCGGGTCGCGAGCGCGAGCGCGAGCGTGGACTTGCCGCTGGCGGTCGGACCGGCAATTAGCGCCAGTGGGGGTAGCGCGAGCGGCGGGAGCGCCAGCGGAGGTGAAATGGCCATTGCGACGCTGATAGCAGCCGGTCGGCTCGATGACAGGCTGGTCGACCGGGCGCTCGGGTTGCTGCGCGAAGTCGATCCCGCGGCGCGGTTCTCAGGCTGGATCGACGAGGGCGACGCGTGCGACCTCGCCTTCGCCGGCGACCTCGCCGCCGCGCGCTGGGCACTTGGCGCGCTGCCGGGCGCCGACATCGTCGTCCAGCACGACGAGCCGCGCTTCCGCCATCTGCTGGTCGCCGACATGGACTCGACGATCATCGGCCAGGAGTGCATCGACGAACTGGCCGATTACGCCGGGATCAAGCCGCAGATCGCCGCCATCACCGAGCGCGCGATGCAGGGCGAACTCGACTTCAAGGCGGCGTTGCGAGAGCGCGTCGCGCTGCTCGGCGGCCTCGAGCGCAGCGCAATCGATTGCTGCCTCGTCGAGCGGGTGCGGCCGAACCCGGGCGCCGCGACCCTCGTCAGGACGATGCACGTCGGCGGCGCGACGTCGCTGCTCATTTCGGGCGGCTTCACCGCCTTTGCCGAGCCGGTCGGCAATTCGGTCGGCTTCGACCGCGTCCGCGCCAATCGGCTCGGGATTGTCGGTACTTCGCTGTCAGGGACGGTCGAGGGACCGATCGTCGATGCGGAAACCAAGCGCGAGGCGCTGATTGCGCTGCGGGTCGAGTTTGCGCTGCCCCGGAGCCAGGTGCTTGCGATCGGCGATGGCGCCAACGACCGGCTGATGATCGAGGAGGCCGGGCTCGGGGTCGCGTATCGCGCCAAGCCGGCCCTGGCCGAAGTGGCCGACGCGCGGCTCGACCATCACGGACTCGACGCCTTGCTGTGGGCGCAGGGGATCCGCCGACGCGAGTGGGTCGGCGCCTAGCGGCACGTCCGAACAGCGCCCGGCGCAACCTGGCGCCGCCTTGTTAACGCGATTTTAGAGGCTTGCGTGCGACTCCGGCCGCCCGACGAAAGCGTCACGGGGCGAGGGGAACAGCATGCGCGTTCTGGCAATGGCATCGCAGAAAGGCGGCTCGGGCAAGACGACCCTGTCCGGGCACATCGCGGTCCAGGCGCAGCTTGCGGGGGCAGGGCCGGTGTGCCTGATCGACATCGATCCGCAGGGCAGCCTGGCCGACTGGTGGAATGAGCGCGAGGCCGACATGCCCGCCTTTGCCCAGACGACCGTCGCGCGGCTTGCGTCCGACCTCGAAGTGCTTCGCCAGCAGGGCTTTCGGCTGGCGGTCATCGACACGCCGCCGGCGATCACCATGGCGATCCAGAGCGTCATCGCGGTGGCCGAACTGATCGTCATCCCGACCCGCCCGAGCCCGCACGACTTGCGCGCCGTCGGCGCCACGGTCGACCTGTGCGATCGTGCCGGCAAGCCGCTGATCTTCGTCGTCAATGCGGCGACGCCAAAAGCGAAAATCACCTACGAAGCCGCGGTTGCGCTGTCGCAGCACGGCACCGTTGCGCCCGTCACGCTTCACCACCGTACTGATTTCGCGGCGTCGATGATCGACGGCCGGACGGTGATGGAAGTCGATCCCAAGGGCCGCTCGGCGCGCGAAGTCGTCGAGCTGTGGGAATATGTGTCCGACCGGCTCGAGAAGAACTTCCGCCGAACCGTGTTCGCGGTGCCCGGTGCAGCGACCAGCAATGGCGCTGCAAGTCCGCGCCCCGTCGGCGGCTTCGGCCGCCGCGTCGTCGGCCAGTAAAGGGGCACGGACAAGTGAAAAGCGAACCCAAGCCCTTCGCCTCGCTGTCCTCGGGACTGCTTGCGCGCAAGGGCGCGGCCAAGCCGGCCATGCGCCCGCAGGGTTTCGGCCAGGGCGCCGCGAGCCTGGAAGACCTTGGCTGGAACGACATGGGCTTCGAGCCGCCGCGCGCCGCGACCGCGGTCCGCGACGAGCGTCACGACGCGTTCGGTGTCGCGCACGGCGAGCAGCCGCCGCGCAACCCGCTTGCGACCCTGACCGCGGCCCTGCCTCCGCTGCTGTCGCCGGTCCATCACCAGCAGGCGGAAATCGCTGGCCGGATGGTGTCCGGGAGCGACGAGGTCGAAGACGTACTCGAGCTTGAAGCGGAAGCTGCGGTGGAAGCGGAGTTTCGGGCTGCGGCTGAGGCTGACGCTGAGGCTGAGGCTGAGGCTGAGCCTGAGGCCTTCGCCTACGCCTACGCCGATGCTGACGACGACGAACTGGACGAGACCGCCGAGCTGTACGTGCCCGAACCGGTTGCACCGGTCGTGATCGTCGCTCCCGAAGCGCCGCCCGAGGTCGCTCCTGTGGTTCGCGTGAAGGCCGAACGTTCGTCTCGCAAGGCCGCTGGATCGCCGGTCGCCGCGGGCGGCAAGTCGCCCGACTCGCGCCCTGCCGCGAGCGGCAAGGCGAAGGCTGCCTTTACGCTTCGGCTCGAGCCGTCGCGTCACTTGAAGCTGCGCCTCGCCTGCGCCGTCAGCGGCCGGTCGGCCCAGCTGCTGGTGACCGATGCGCTCGACCGGCTGCTTTCATCAATGCCTGAACTCGACGCCATGGCCGCCTCGGCCAATCGCAAGGGATAGTCCGCATGAATTCGCTCCGCTTCGGAACCGCAGTTTCCGTGATCGCCGTCGCCACTATGCTCGGCGGCTGCGCTTCTTCGTCGACGAGCACACAGGGCGCCTCCGTCTTCGGCGGCAAGGTCGACACCACCAACATCGGCCTGGCTACCCGCGCGTTGGCCGCGCTCGAAGCCAAGGACTATGCGAAGGCTGCGGACCTCGGCGAGCGCGCCGTTGCGGCGAGCCCGCGCGATGCGGGCTTCCGCGCGCTGCTCGGGCATACCTATTTCTCGGCCGGCCGCTTTGCTTCCGCCGAGTCGGCCTATCGCGA
>JASLBJ010000165.1 GCA_030146725.1 Sphingomicrobium sp.
CGTCGGCGAGCGGGCCGGGGTCGAGCCGGCAGACATGGGTGCGGCCGCGCACCTCGCGGCGGATCAGCCCGGCGGCTTCGAGCACCTTGATGTGCTTGGATGCGCCGGCAAGCGAGATGGCGAACGGCTGCGCAAGCTCGCCGACGGTGCGCTCGCGCGCGGCGAGGCTGGCAAGCATCCGGCGGCGGGTGGGATCGCCGAGCGCATGGAAGAGGGCGTCGAGCTCGGGTGTGGGAAGTTCAACCATGAGGTTGAATAAGCCCGCCGCAGCGCCACTGTCAACCGTTCAGTTGAATGATTTGGGGCGTTTTGCAAAAAGGGCCGCACCAGACGGTGGGTCCGGGCGGCCCTTCGTCCCCGCTCGGGGAGCCTGTTCAGCGCAGGAGGGCGTTGAGGACGCGCTCGATCAGCATGGTCCGGGGATCGACCTGATAGAGGTAGCCGTCTCCGTAGTAATAACGGTTCTCGCGATCGAGGTCGTAGCTTCGGCGATAATCGTAGGGGATCTGGTCGTAGTCCCACGGTGCGCCGTAGCCGACGGGGTAGCGCTGGCCGACATTGTAGAGCTTCTTGGCCTGGCCCGGGGGGAGGCAGCCATTGTTCTTCTTCGCGAGACCCGGAGGGCAGCCGCCCATGCCGTAGCCGGTCATTGCGCCCTTGCCGTGCTTGCCGTGGTGCGCCTGATTGCCATGGCCCTTGCCGGGCTTGGCATGGGCGGGAGCGGTGGTGACGAGCAGCGCTGCGGCTGCGAGGAAAAGAGCCTGTTTCATGAGACAGATTGTACCGGCGAGGCAATGAACCGCGGCTGACGGCAGCGGTTCGTCGGGTTGCGAGCGGCGGTCGGCGGGGGTAGGGGGCGCGCAGGCAGGCGCCGGTCCCGGCGCGCACCGTCAACCAACAAGGGAACGGCAGCTTCATGGCACGGAAAAAGATTGCGCTGATCGGCGCCGGGATGATCGGCGGGACGCTCGCCCATCTGGCAGCGATGCGCGAGCTTGGCGACATCGTCCTGTTCGACATTGCGGAAGGTATCCCCGGCGGCAAGGCGCTCGACATCGCGCAGGCGGCGCCGGTCGACGGCTTCGACGTCAGCTTGCGTGGCTCGAGCGACTATGCCGACATCGCCGGCGCGGACGTGTGCATCGTCACCGCGGGCGTGGCGCGCAAGCCGGGGATGAGCCGCGACGATCTGCTCGGCATCAATCTGAAGGTGATGAAGGCGGTCGGCGAGGGCATCAGGACCCATGCGCCCGACAGCTTCGTGATCTGCATCACCAATCCATTGGACGCGATGGTGTGGGCGCTACGCGAGTTTTCAGGGCTTCCGCACAACCAGGTGGTCGGGATGGCCGGTGTGCTGGACTCGGCGCGGTTCCGCCATTTCCTTGCCGAGGAGTTCAAGGTGAGCGTCGAGGACGTCACCGCCTTCGTGCTTGGCGGGCACGGCGACACGATGGTCCCGGTAATCGAATATTCGACGGTCGCGGGCATTCCGATCCCGGCGCTGATCCGGATGGGCTGGTCGACTCAGGAGCGCGTCGACGAGATCGTCAAGCGCACGCGCGGCGGCGGCGGCGAGATCGTCGCTTTGCTCAAGACCGGATCGGCGTTCTACGCGCCGGCGACGAGTGCGATCGCGATGGCCGAGAGCTTTCTCAAGGACAAGAAGCGGGTGCTTCCAGCGGCCGCGAACCTGACCGGGCAATATGGCGTCGACGATCTCTATGTCGGCGTTCCGGTGGTGATCGGCGCGGGCGGGGTCGAGCGGATCGTCGAGATCGAGCTGGACGAGGCGGCCCGGGCCAATTTCGAGATCAGCGTCGACGCGGTTCGGGAATTGCTGGTCGCGTGCAAGGCGATCGACGGGAGCCTCGCATGAGCATCCTGGTCGATCGCAGCACCAAGGTCATCACCCAGGGGATGACCGGTGAGACGGGCACCTTTCATACCGAGCAGGGGCTCGCCTACGGCACCCAGATGGTCGGCGGGGTGACCCCGGGGAAGGGCGGCTCCACGCATATCGGGCTGCCGGTGTTCGATACCGTGCACGAGGCGGTGGAGAAGACCGGTGCGACGGCGAGCGTCGTCTACGTGCCGCCGCCGTTCGCCGGGGACTCGATCATGGAGGCGATCGAGGCGCAAGTGCCGCTGATCGTCTGCATCACCGAGGGCATTCCGGTGCTCGACATGGTGCGGGTCAAGCGCGCGCTTAGCGGGAGCAGGTCGCGGCTGATCGGGCCCAACTGCCCGGGCGTGCTCACCCCCGACGAGTGCAAGATCGGGATCATGCCCGGCAATATCTTCAAGAAGGGTTCGGTCGGGGTCGTGTCGCGGTCGGGGACGCTGACCTATGAGGCGGTGTTCCAGACGAGCAACGAGGGGCTCGGCCAGTCGACCGCTATCGGCATCGGCGGCGATCCGGTCAACGGCACCAACTTCATCGACGTGCTCGAGCTGTTTCTTGCCGACGACGAGACCAAGAGCATCATCATGATCGGCGAGATCGGCGGCGCCGCGGAAGAGGAAGCGGCGCAGTTCCTCGCCGACGAGGCCAAGCGCGGGCGCTCGAAGCCGACGGTCGGCTTCATCGCCGGGCGAACCGCGCCTCCCGGACGGCGGATGGGCCATGCGGGCGCGATCGTGTCGGGCGGCAAGGGCGGGGCCGAGGACAAGATCGCGGCGATGCAGGCTGCTGGAATTACGGTGTCCCCGAGCCCATCTGAGCTTGGAACGACGCTGAAGGCGCTTCTCAAGGGTTAGGGCTGCAGGGTTGAGCCTTTCGCCGAATGACGAGGATCCGATGAGCGAGCTGTACGAAACCGAAGCTGGCCCAAGCTGGGCGCGGGCGAACTGGCCGCTGTCGGAGCTCGATGCGCTCAATGTCGGCTTCGATCCGACTGATGCGGTGATCGAGAAGGTCGCGGCGAAGGCCAGGGAGAGCGCTGCGGCGGCTGGGGAAACCGCGGCTGCGGCCGGGGCCGATCCGGCGGCGATCGCCAAGGCCGCCGAGGACAGCATCCGCGCGATGATGCTTATTCGCACCTATCGCGTGCGCGGGCATCTTGGCGCCAGGCTTGACCCTTTGGGACTGACGCAGCGCGAGCTTCCGGCCGATCTTACGCCCGAATATCACGGCTTTACCGCCGCCGATCTCGACCGCCCGATCCATGTCTGCGGCGTGCTCGGGTTCACGCAGGCCACCGTGCGCGAGCTGGTGAGCGTGCTGCAGGCCAATTACTGCGGCTCGGTCGGCATCGAATATATGCACATCAACGACCTCGAGGAGCGCCGTTTCCTGCAGGAGCGGATCGAGGGCAAAGGTGCCACGATCCAGTTCACCGCCGAGGGCAAGCAGGCGATCCTGGGCAAGGTGATCGAGGCCGAGCAGTGGGAGAAATTCCTCGCCCGCAAATATGTCGGGACCAAGCGCTTCGGGCTCGACGGCGGCGAAAGCGCGATCCCCGCGCTCGAGGCGGTGATCAAATATGGCGGCCAGTACGGGGTCGGCGAGATGGTCATCGGAATGTCGCATCGCGGCCGGCTGAACGTGTTGTCGAACGTGATGGGCAAGCCCTATCGCGCGATCTTCAGCGAGTTCGCGGGCGGTGCGACCAACCCGGCCGATGTCGGCGGATCGGGCGACGTCAAGTATCACCTCGGCACGTCGTCGGACCGCGAGTTCGACGGGATCAAGGTGCATCTGAGCCTGGTGCCGAACCCGTCGCACCTCGAGGCGGTCGACCCGGTGGTGCTCGGCAAGGCGCGTGCGGTGATGACTTCGCGGGGCGACAAGCATGGCAAGACCGTGCTTCCGATTCTGCTCCACGGCGATGCGGCGTTCGCGGGACAGGGCGTGGTTGCGGAGTGCCTCGGCTTCTCCGGGCTTCCCGGCTACGG
>JASLBJ010000293.1 GCA_030146725.1 Sphingomicrobium sp.
CGCAAGCATCCGCAGCAGGAGTTCCTGCAGGTCGACACGACCAACATCCTGTTTATCTGCGGCGGCGCCTTTGCGGGGCTGGAGAAGATCATTGGCGACCGGCTGCAGGGCAAGTCGATCGGCTTCGGCGCCCATGTCGCCGGCCCGGACGAGCGCCGCACGGGGCAGGTGCTCAAAAATTGCGAGCCGGAGGATCTGCTGAAGTTCGGCCTAATCCCCGAGTTCATCGGCCGCCTGCCGGTGATTGCGACGCTAGAGGACCTGGACGAGGCCGCGCTGGTCAAGATCCTGGTCGAGCCGAAGAACGCGCTGGTCAAGCAATATGCCAAGCTGTTCGACATGGAAGATGTCGAGCTCGACTTTACCGATGAAGCTCTTGGCGCGGTGGCCCGTCGGGCAATCGACCGCAAGACCGGTGCTCGTGGCCTTCGCTCGATCCTGGAAGGCATATTGCTCGACACGATGTTCGACCTGCCCTCGATGGACGGCGTTGACGAAGTTCATGTCGACAAGGATGTGGTCGACGGGCGCAAGGAGCCGGTGCGAGTCTACGCGAAGAAGGACAAGGCCGGCGACGCGGCTTGACGCCTGAGCCAGCAGGTCGGCCGATCATCCACTGGCAACGACCGATCAACTTCCTTCCGGCGGCTTTGCTCGACGCTCACCGGCCGGTCCGCGCTGTGGCGGTTGGCTGGGCCAGTGCCTTTCTGGTCGCCATTCCGCTCGGAGCACTCGTCACCCTGATTTTCTCGGACGGTGCTCAACCGAAGCTTCAGGCGGGCACCTGGCTCGGCGTGGCCATCATAGTGCTCTTCGCGCCGATTTTGGAGACCCTGATCATGGGCGGTGCGCTGCTGATTCTGCTTCGCTTCGTATCGCCGACCGTCGCCGTGGTCGTCAGCGCGCTCGGATGGGCACTGGCCCACTCCGCCGCCGCGCCCGCTTGGGGCTTGGTGATCTGGTGGCCGTTCGTGATCTTCTCAACGCTGTTCGTAACTTGGCGGCAGCGCTCGTTAGGCGCGGCCTTCCTGGTGCCCGCGGTGACCCACGCTCTGCACAACTTGCTTCCAGCACTGTTGCTGCGGTTCGCGCCTACCTAGACGCGACCAGCCGCTCGTTCCCGAAGTAGCGCGCAATCACCGCCGGGTCGCGGCGGTACGGATCGGGTCGGAAAGTCACGCCCTGCGGCGTCGCAGCGGCCGTGAAGTAGGTAATGTAGACCGGCACGGGGCTTTGCATGTCGACCCTGAGCGGACGGTCTGGATCCGAGGATCGCGGCAGCCCGCCCATCATCCAGTTGGCCAGGCGTGCGTAATCCTCGACCCGGACACAGCCGTTGCTGATCCAGCGATCGGCCGCGGCGAAATTCTCCTTCTTGGGCGTGTCGTGCAAATAGATGCCGAAGTCGTTGGGCATCATGAATTTGACCGCACCCATCGAGTTGCCGCCGCCGGGAAGTTGGCGAACGCGGATTTCCTTTTTGCCCGCTGCAACCGCCGGCCAGTCGATCGTCGCCGGATTGATTGCCTGGGCCTCGTCGCTCCAGTCGGCGAGCACCTCGTATCGGCGATCCTTCAGATAAGTCATGCCCTGCTTGAGCACGTTCGGGGCAATCAGGCTGATCACCAGCTCGGGCGGAACGTTCCAATAGGGATTGACGCTTGCATAGCGCATCAGCGCAGCCATCATCGGCGTCGCCGTCTCGGCCTTCCCGACGATGACCTTCATGCTGTCGACCGGACGGCCGCCTTCGTACATGTCGAGCCGGGCAGCACCGACATCGACAAGCAAATAGCGGCCGCGGTCGGTCGCCAGCGGGAGCCGCCGCGCACGCTCGAGATTGACGATGATCAGCCGTTCATAGTGGCGCGAACCCAGGTTGAGCGAGGTGATCGTGCCGCCGGCAACGATGCCATCGGCCTTGAGCCCGTGGGCCTGCTGATATTCCTTGACGGCCGCATCCAGCGTTGCGTCGAACTTGGTGCCCGGCTGGAGACCAAGCCGCTCGCGCAGCATGGCAACGCGCTCGCCTTCGCCACCCAGCTTCATTGCCGCGCCCGTGGGCTGATTGAACTGCGGCAAGCCGCCCCAGCGCTGCTGATAGCGCATCAATCCGCGCCGAAGATCGGTGTAAATGGGGTTCACCGGAAGGAATAGATCGAGCGGAGCACCGGCCCATTCCTCGAACGATATCTGGTGCATCGCGACATTCTGCTCGTTCAGCCGCGGCGCGATCTCGGGATCGATGTAGATCATGTCCACGCCCTGCTCGACGCTTGGCGGCAGGTCGATCGGCTCGATCGGCTGCTGCGCAAGCGCCGGAACGGTCGCCGCCAGGGCGAGCGCGGCAGCGGCCGCCAGAAAGCGGATCTTTGTGGGTCGGTTGGTCATGGCCCCCGTATAGCATTGAAAGCTGAACGAATGCCTTATGCTGCCCTTATTCTCCGTCGAGTGGAAGCGTGTCGTTTGAGGCGATTGGAGCACCCATCGCTCTTGCGACACGCTCTACCTCCTCGTCGGTCGGCGCCTGGGGAAGTTCGGAGCCGGGCGACAAAGCATCATCGGGAATACCCGGCCCAGTGCCCGCGATCGTTTCGTTGACCGGCCGG
>JASLBJ010000224.1 GCA_030146725.1 Sphingomicrobium sp.
GCCGAGCCTGGCGGCGGTGCGCTTGGCCTCGATCTTGTCGCCCATGGTGCGGATATGCTCGGGCTTGGGACCGACCCAGATGATGTTGTGGAGCTCGACGATCTCCGCGAACTGGGCGTTTTCCGAGAGGAAGCCGTAGCCGGGGTGGATCGCGTCGGCGTGGACGATCTCGGCCGCGGAGATGATGTTGGGGATGTTGAGATAGGAGTCCGTCGCGCTCGGCGGCCCGATGCACACCGATTCGTCGGCGAGGCGGACGTGCATCGCGTCGGCATCCGCGGTCGAGTGCACCGCGACGGTCTTGATGCCCATCTCGTGGCACGCGCGATGGATGCGCAGCGCGATCTCGCCGCGATTGGCGATCAGCAGCTTGTTGATCGGCCCCTTCTTGATCGGCACTTGGGTTAGCCGAGCACGATGAGCGGCTGGTCGTATTCGACCGGCTGCGCGTCGGAGACGAGGATGGCCTTCACCACTCCGCCGGCGGGAGCGATGATCGGGTTCATCACCTTCATCGCCTCGACGATCAGCAGGGTGTCGCCGGCCTTGACCGCATCGCCGATTGTGATGAACGGCTTGCCGCCGGGCTCGGCCGACATGAAGGCGGTTCCGACCATCGGCGACTTGACGCTTTCGCCGGAAATTGCGGCGGGTGCCTCGGGCTGAGCGGCAGCCGTGGTGCCTGTTGCCGGAGCCGGCGCGTGAGTCGGCGTCGGATAGACGGGCAGGGGTGCGGGCGCGGCTGCGGGGGCAAGCTCGCGTTTGACCCGGATCTGGCGGTCGCCGTCGATGACCTCGATCTCGCTCAGCGTGTTGGCGGTGAGCAGCTCGGCGAGCTCGCGCACCAGCGCCGGGTCGATGCGCATCGCGCCGTTGCCCATTGCGCCGCCATTCGTGTGGCCGGCGCCTTCGCCTGACCCTGCCGGTTCGGCCATCATTGTTCCCCTACTGAATCTGGCCCGCGGCCTTGGCCGCGGTGCCCTTGCAGAGCTGGGCCGCGGCGTCCAGCGCCAGCACATAGCCCATGCTTCCGAACCCGACGATCGATCCGCGGGCGACCTGGGCGATCATGCTCTGGCGGCGGAAATGCTCGCGGGCGTGGATGTTGGACAGATGCACTTCGATCACCGGGATGGTCAGCGCGGAGACCGCGTCACGAATGGCGATCGAGGTGTGGCTGTAGCCGCCGGCGTTGATGATCACCGCTGCCGCCTTGGCAAGCGCCTCGTGGAGCCAGTCGACCAGCACGCCTTCATGGTTGGACTGGCGGATGTCGAGGTCGAGCTTGTGCGCGCGCGCGCGCTTCTCGAGCATCGCGGAAATATCGGCGAGCGTCTGGCTGCCGTAGATCCGCGGCTCGCGCTGGCCGAGCAGGTTGAGGTTGGGCCCGTTGAGGACGAAGACAGTGTGCGCCATTTGCGTGTTGGGCTGGACCTTCCTATCTCGGCTTTGTCAATGACTCTCGACGGCAGCCTTTCGATCCAGGTCAACGGAGAAACCCGCCGGGTCAGCGGCGGGGTGACCGTCGCGCAGATGGTCAGCGAGCTTGGCCTCGACCCGCTGCGGGTTGCGGTCGAGCGCAATCTCGAGGTCGTGCCACGGTCCCAGCTGGGCGAGGTGCAGGTCGAAGACGGCGACGATTACGAGATCGTCCATTTCGTTGGTGGAGGGTAGGCCCATGAACGCGCATCAGCCGGTTGCGGCGGACAGCTGGACCGTCGCCGGCCGGACCTTCGGCTCGCGGCTGATCGTCGGCACCGGCAAGTACAAGAGCTTCGAAGAGAATGCGGCGGCGGTCGAGGCGGCGGGCGCCGAGATCGTCACGGTCGCGGTGCGGCGGGTCAATATCGCCGATCCCGGCAAGCCGATGCTGACTGATTTCATCGATCCCAAGCGGGTCACGTATCTGCCCAACACCGCGGGCTGTTTCGACGCGGAAAGCGCGATCCGGACGCTTCGGCTGGCGCGCGAGGCCGGCGGGTGGAACCTGGTCAAGCTCGAGGTGCTTGGGGAAGCGAAGACGCTGTATCCCAACATGGTCGAGACACTTCGCGCCACCGAAGTGCTGGCGAAGGAGGGGTTCGAGCCGATGGTCTATTGCACCGACGATCCGATCGCGGCGAAGCAGCTCGAGGACGCCGGCGCGGTTGCGATCATGCCGCTTGGCGCACCGATCGGGTCGGGGCTCGGGCTGCAGAACCTGGTCACCATCCGGCTGATCGTCGAGGGCGCCAAGGTGCCGGTGCTGGTCGATGCGGGCGTGGGCACGGCGAGCGATGCGGCCGAGGCGATGGAGCTTGGCTGCGACGGCGTGCTGATGAACACCGCGATCGCCGAGGCCAAGGAGCCGGTGATGATGGCTCGAGCGATGAAGCTTGGCGTGGAGGCGGGGCGGCTCGCCTACCTTGCCGGGCGGATGCAGAAGCGCCGCTATGCCGATCCGTCCAGCCCGCTTGCCGGGTTGATCTAGCGCTCCCTTGGTACTGCTTGCCGGGTGGTTTCTGGTCGGGTCTACTCCCGGGCCATGCCGATCCGTGTCCTCGCCCTCGTCCTGATTGCCTGCTTGCTGCCGTCCTGCGTCACCGCGTCGGCCAGCCGCACCGCGGGGGCGCTGCGGGTCTCGGCCGACGGGCGGCACCTGGTCGAGGCGGACGGACGGCCATTCCTGTGGCTTGCGGATACCGCGTGGGAGCTGTTCCACCGGCTCGATGCGGCAGAGGCGAGGCACTATCTGGACGATCGGCGGGCCAAGGGCTTCAACGTCGTCCAGGCTGTGATCCTGGCGGAGCTGGGCGGCCTGAGGGTGCCGAACGCTAACGGCGACCTGCCGCTCGATGGCGGCGATCCGCTGCGCCCCAACGAGGACTATTTCCGTCACGTCGATGCGGTGGTGGCGATGGCCGAGGCGCGGGGGATCACGATGGCCTTGCTCCCGACCTGGGGTGACAAGTTCAACCGGAAGTGGGGCGAGGGGCCGGAGATCTTCACCCCGGACAATGCGCGCGCGTTCGGGGGTTTTCTCGGGCGGCGCTACGCCGGGCGACGCGTGGTGTGGCTCCTCGGCGGCGATCGCAATCCGGAGACTCCGCTGCACCTGGAGATCATCCGCGCAATGGCTGGCGGGATCGATGCAGCAACTGGCGGGCGGCAGCTGATGACCTACCACCCGCAGGGCGGGAGCAGCTCGGCGGAGTTCTTCGCGGCGGACCCGTGGATCGACTTCCACCTGTTCCAGTCGGGCCATGATCATCGCGACCTCGACAATGATCGCTGGACGGTCGCGGGGCGCCTGGTGAAGCCGGTGCGGCCGGTGATCGACGGCGAGCCGCGCTACGAGGATCATCCGATCGGCTTGTTCAGGCTTGGCGACAAGTGGGTGGACGAGCCGGGAAGCTGGTTCGGTGCCTTCGACGTCCGCCAGGCGGCGTGGTGGTCGATGCTCGCAGGCGCAGCGGGGCACACGTACGGCAATCACAATATCTGGCAGATGTGGCAGCCGGGGCGCGAGCCCGTGTCGCGGGCGCGGACGCATTGGCGAACCGCGCTCGATCAGGCGGGCGCGGCGCAGATGGGGATCATGCGGCGCTTTCTCGAGCGGCACGGCTTCGGGACGTTGGAGCCGGCGCAGGAACTGCTCGCCGCCGCGGGCGAGGGAGCGGCGCGCCAGCGGGCCGCGCGCACGGGCGATGGCCGGACCGTGCTGGTCTATTCGCCGGTGGGCGCGGCGGTGCGGCTGAACCGCGGCACCTGGTCTGGAACGATGCGCCCCAAGTGGTTTGATCCCCGCAGCGGGAAGAGCCTGCGCCTCGAGGATCGCGACGCTGGGGCGCTCATGTTCGATCCTCCGGGCGAGCCGGCGCGCGGGAACGACTGGGTGCTGGTCCTGGAACGCCACGGCTCGCCCTGAATTTTTGGCGCGACTGCCGGAGGTCAGGACCCGGCCGCCATGCGCTTCGTTGCCGCCTCCAGGATGGAGGATGGACGATGCTGGACACCGAGCTTGAGCTTTTGCCCGACCTGATCGCGCGCGCTGCGGAGCCGCTGCCGGGCCTCGACGATCCGGCGTTCGGAGCGATGTTCGACCGGTTCGGCGACGCTCGGGTGGTGCTGCTCGGCGAGGCGAGCCACGGGACCAGCGAATTTTATCGCGCGCGATCGGCGATCACCCAGCGGCTGATCGAGGAGCATGGCTTCACCATCGTTGCGGTCGAGGCCGACTGGCCCGATGCGGCGACGATCGATCGCCATGTGCGCCACCGCCAACCTCGTGAGGGCGAGGATGCGGCGTTCGAACGCTTCCCGACGTGGATGTGGCGCAATGCCGAGGTCAACGCCTTCGTGCGCTGGCTGCACGGCTATAACCAGGCGCATGACTATGAGGACATGGCCGGTTTCTACGGGCTCGACCTCTACAATCTGTCGAGCTCGATGCGGGCGGTGATCGACTTTCTCGACCAGGAAGACCCCGAGTCGGCGCGGCTGGCACGCCAGCGCTACGGTTGCCTGGAGCCGTGGGCGGACAATCCGGCCCAATACGGTGCAATCGCGATGAGCGAAGGCTATGCCCGCTGCGAGGTCGGAGTCGGGCAGATGCTGCGCGATCTCAGTCAGCGCAACTTCGACTGCCTGGGGGAAGATTGCGACGAGTGGCTCGACGCGGCCGCCAATGCGCGGCTGGTGAAGAATGCCGAGGCTTACTACCGCGTCATGTACCACGGCTCGGCCGAGAGCTGGAATCTGCGCGACACGCACATGTTCGAAACCCTGTGCCAGCTGCTCGAAGCCAAGGGGCGGCAAGCAAAGGCGGTGGTGTGGGCGCACAACAGCCACATCGGCAATGCGGCGCATACCGATATGGGAATGCAGCGCGGGGAGCTGAATATCGGGCAATTGTGCAAGGAGGCGTTCGGGGAGCAGGCGCGGCTGATCGGCATGGGCACGCACACGGGCACGGTCGCGGCGGCGGATGACTGGGACGAGCCGATGCAGATCAAGCGGGTGCGGCCGTCGCTGCCGGGCAGCCATGAGCGGATGAGCCACGACAGCGGGCTCGGGCGGTTCCTGCTCGACCTGCGCGAAGGGGCCGCCGACGAGGCGCTGATCAACGCGCTTGGCGAGCCGCGGCTGGAGCGGTTCATCGGTGTGATCTACCGGCCGGAGACCGAGCGCTCCAGCCATTATTCGAGCGCCGTGCTCCCGCGGCAGTTCGACGCGTGGCTGTGGTTCGACGAGACGAGCGCGGTGACTGCGCTCCCCGGCAGGCAGCGGCCGGGCGCGGACGAGACCTTCCCTTCGGGCCTGTGACCGCGGGAGTGCAACCGGATCGGACGTAGTTGGCTGGGCGTATGGAAGGGTTGGTGGGGTACGCTTGGGTTCGCATCCTAGCAGTGGAGCAGCCAATGTCGGTCGACCGTACACGCCTTTCGGGAAGCTTTGCCGAACCGCTCGACGACTTGCTCGGGCTGCTCGGGATTCCGTCGCACCAGATCATCGCGGCGGTTCGTCCGCACCATCCGATCGGCCAGATCGCGGGCATCGGGACGGGCAAGCCGGGTCACCTCGCGCGCGTGATCAACGACCGGCTGAGCGAAGGCGCGCTGACCGGCTGAGCGAAGGCGTGCTGATCTAGTTGCTGATCAGGCCCAAAAACGTCAGCCGCGCTGTCGAAGGCGGCTGATCGTCATCTGATTGCTGATCTGCTCGACGTCGGTCTTGCAGTGCAGGAGGCGGATGCCGCGCTGACCGAGGGCGCGGTCGAGGGCCGGGGCAAAGTCTTCGGTGCGGTCGACGGCTTCGGCCCAGCCGCCATAGGCCCGGGCGAGGGCGGCGAAATCTGGGTTCCTGAGGCCGGTGCCGCTGATGCGCTCGGGGTAGTCGCGCTCCTGGTGCATGCGGATCGTGCCGTAGCTTTCGTTGTCGACGAGGATGACGAGCAGGTCCGCCTCGTACTGCGCGGCGGTTGCGAGTTCCTGGCCGTTCATCAGGAAGTCGCCGTCGCCGGCGACGCACACCACCGGGCGGTCGCGGAAGCGGATGGCTGCGGCAACGGCTGCGGGGAGGCCGTAGCCCATCGTGCCGCTGGTCGGTGCAAGCTGCGTCGGGGCGGGGCCGTAGCGCCAGTAGCGGTGCCACCAGCCCGAGAAATTGCCGGCGCCGTTGCAGATGATGGTGTTGGCGGGGAGCCGCTCCCGCATTGTGGCGACGCATGGGCCGAGGTCGAGGGTGACACTTTCGCGCGGTTGCGGCTGCGACCAGTCGAGCCAGTCGCGGTGGGCTTCCTCGCCGGCCGAGAAGCGGACGAGTTCGGGCTCGTGCCAGCCGGCGACGATTTCGGCGAACTCGCCCATGTCGCAGCAGATCGGCAGGTCGGCATGATAGACTCGGCCGAGTTCGGTCGGGTCGGGATGGACGTGGACGAGGGTTTGGCCGGGGTGGTCGGGGGTGATCAGCTTGTAGCCGTCAGTGGTGCTCTCGCCGAGGCGCGCGCCGACGGCGAGGATCAGGTCGGCGTCACGGATGCGCTGCTGGAGCTTGGGATTGGGGCCGTAGCCGAGCTGGCCGGCATAGACTCCGCAAGCATTGTCGACCGCATCCTGGCGGCGAAAGGCGGCCGCGACGGGAATTCCGTGGCGGTGGGCGAAGGTCGCGAAGTAGTGCGCGGCGCGCGGGCTCCAGTCGGCGCCGCCGACGATGGCGACCGGTGCGCAGGCGTCCTTGAGCAGCTCGAACAAAGCGGCGATGGCGCCGGGATCGGGGGCTTCGGCAACGGGGGGCACGGGCGGGCGGTCAGGCGCTTCGACCTCGTCGCGGAGCATGTCTTCGGGCAGCGCGAGGACGACCGGGCCGGGGCGGCCGGCGGTGGCGACGCGGTATGCGCGGGCGATATATTCGGGGATCCGGCGGGCGTCGTCGATGCGGGCGGACCATTTGGCGAGCGGCGCGAAAAAGGCCGGCAGGTCGACTTCCTGGAAGCCCTCGCGGTCGCGGTCGGAGCGGTCGAGATCGCCGACGAACAGGATCATCGGAGTCGAGTCCTGGAAAGCAACATGGACGCCCCCGCTGGCGTTGGCCGCGCCCGGTCCGCGAGTGACGAAGGCAACGCCCGGACGGCCGGTCATCTTGCCGTCGGCGTCGGCCATGTAGGCGACCCCGCCTTCCTGCCGGCAGACGATGGTTTCGATTGCGGGCGTATCATGGAGCGCATCGAGGACGGCGAGGAACGACTCGCCGGGGACGGTGAAAATGCGGTCGCAGCCCTGGATGCGAAGCTGGTCGACGAGGATGCGCCCGCCTGTCCTGGCGCCGGTGCGTGTGGTCATGCGCACGCGTCTAGACGGCAGCGCGCGCTGCGTCATCCACGATGAGGGGTTGTAAGGTCTGCTTTGGGTGGGAAGCGGGCGTTCACGGCACGATGGTGGTGAACAGATAGACGGCGAAAATAACGAGGTGCACTGCGCCCTGGAGAACCGTGGTTCGGCCGGTTCCAAGTGTCAGGGTGGATACGACTAGCGTGAGGAACAGCAGCACTGTGCTCTTCGTGTCGAGGCCCAATGCGATCGGAAATGCCGCAAACATCGACAAGGCCGCTACGGCCGGAATTGTCAGCCCGATTGTCGCCAGCGCCGATCCCAGCCCTAAATTGAGGCTGGTCTGAAGCCGATTGGCCAGAGCTGCCCGGAGAGCTGCGATGCTTTCAGGGAGAAGCACCATTGCAGCGATGATCACACCGACGATCGCGATCGGAGCGCCGGTTGCGGAGACGGCAGCCTCGATCGGCGGTGCGAGCGTTTTCGCCAGAAGCACAACCGTTCCCAGGCACGCGATCAGAAGAATCAAAGAGATCGACGTGTCGCGACCCGTTGGCGGATCGGCATGCACGTCGAAATCTGATGCCACCGATCTGTCGGGCAGAAAGTAATCGCGATGCCGGACGGTCTGCACTGCAACGAACGTCACGTACAGGAGGAAGGATACGACGGCGACGAAACCTAGCTGAGATGGCGCATATACCGGTCCCGGCTCGCTGACCGTGAAGTTCGGCAGGACGAGCGTCAAGGTGGTGAGAGCGCAGATCGTGGCCAGTGACGCGCTTACGCCAGTCTGCTGGAAGGTCTGCTCCTTGTGGCGGAGGGCCCCGACCAGGATGCAGATGCCGACCAGGCCGTTGAGAATGATCATCACTGCTGCGAACACTGTATCGCGCGCCAGGGTGGCCGCACTTTCGCCGCCGGCCGACATGAGGGTGATGATCAGGCCGAGCTCAATCACGGTAACGGCAACTGCCAGCAGAAATGTCCCGAACGGTTCGCCCACGCGGTGAGCAACCAGCTCGGCATGATGAACGGCGGCGAGGACGGTACCGATCAGCGCGACACCAAGAAGCAGGGCAGAGAGAGGACCGCG
>JASLBJ010000249.1 GCA_030146725.1 Sphingomicrobium sp.
CCGCTGTTCCCCGAGCCGATCGCCATCTCCGCGGTGCGCGACGGCATCGGCATCGACGTCGCTCTGGAATGGAATGATTCCTATTACGAGAACGTCCTGCCGTTCACCAACAACATCCCCCAGCGCGACGGCGGCACCCACATGGCCGCGTTCCGCGCGGCGCTGACCCGAACCATCAACAATTATGCCGAGAAGTCCGGCATGCTGAAGAAGGAGAAGGTCACACTCACCGGCGACGACATGCGCGAAGGCCTGACCGCGATCGTCTCCGTCAAGCTGCCCGACCCCAAGTTCTCCAGCCAGACCAAGGACAAGCTGGTGAGTTCCGAGGTACGCCAGCCGCTGGAAAGCCTGATGGGCGACAAGATGAGCGAATGGCTGGAGGAGAACCCCGCCAACGCCCGCGCCATCATCCAGAAGGTGATCGACGCCGCCGCGGCGCGCGAAGCCGCCAAGAAGGCGCGCGAGCTCACCCGGCGCAAGGGGGTGATGGACATCGCCTCGCTGCCCGGCAAGCTCGCCGACTGCCAGGAGCGCGATCCGGCCTTGTCCGAGCTGTTCCTGGTCGAGGGCGACAGCGCCGGCGGCTCGGCCAAGCAGGGCCGCAACCGCCATAACCAGGCGATCCTTCCGCTCCGCGGCAAGCTCCTCAACGTCGAGCGCGCGCGCTTCGACCGGATGCTGACCAGCCGCGAAATCGGCACGATCATCCAGGCGCTCGGGACGGGCATCGGCCGCGAGGAATTCAACCTTTCCAAGCTGCGCTATCACAAGATCGTGATCATGACCGACGCCGACGTCGACGGCGCGCATATCCGCACCCTGCTGCTGACCTTCTTCTACCGCCAGATGCCCGAGCTGATCGAGGCGGGCCACCTGCTGATCGCCCAGCCGCCGCTGTACAAGGTCGCCCGCAGCCGCTCGGAAGTCTATCTCAAGGATGACGCGGCGCTCGACGAATATCTCGTCAATGCGGGTCTCGAGGGCCTAGTCCTCGATGGACCCGATGGGCCACGCTCGGGCCAGGATCTCAAGAGCCTGATCGACCATGCCCGGCGAATGCGTACGCTGATGCGCTACGCCCCGCGCAAGTACGACTATGCCCTGCTCGAGGCGCTCGCCCTGCGCGCTGCGCTCTCTCCTACCCTCGACGACGCCGGCCGCGCCGAAGCGATCTCGACGGTCGCAGGGTGGCTCGACGCCGCCGATCCAGAGGCAAGCTGGTCGGGCGAGGTTGCAGCCGAAGGCGGTTACCTGATCAAGCGGCTGTGGCGCGGAGTCACCGACGTGACCATCGTCGAGAAGAGCTTCCTGCTCTCCGCCGAAGCCCGCAAGCTGGACACGCTCGCCGCCGAGCAAGCCCAGGCTTATGCCGCACCGATGAGCCTGCGGACGCTCAAGAAAAGCACCGCCGCGCCGGCCGAGCAGCCTCCCGCCGACGTACTCGACGGTGCGATCCAGGAGACCGAGGCCGAGGCCGAACCCGAGATGAAGGGCCGCCCGATCCCGATCAGCCGCCCCTCCGAACTTCTCGACGCCGTTCTCGCGGCCGGCCGCAAGGGCCTCGCCATCCAGCGCTACAAGGGTCTTGGCGAGATGAACGCCGAGCAACTGTGGGAGACCACGCTCGACCCAGCCAACCGCTCGCTGCTGCGCGTCGAAGTGGCGCAGGCCGACATCGCCGACGAGATCTTCACCCGCCTGATGGGCGACGTCGTCGAACCCCGCCGCGAATTCATCCAGGACAACGCCCTCAGCGTCGCGAACCTGGACGTCTGACGAGTTCGGCCGAACAAGCGGAGAGGGCGCGGTGACCGCTTTGCCGACCATCACCCTTGCGTCGTACAATATGCGCAAGGCGATCGGCACCGATCGGCGGCGCGATCCGGGCCGTGTGCTCGATGTGCTGCACGAGATCGGGGCGGACGTCGTCGCGCTCCAGGAG
Organism: Sphingomicrobium sp.; assembly: GCA_030146725.1. Lineage (GTDB taxonomy): Bacteria > Pseudomonadota > Alphaproteobacteria > Sphingomonadales > Sphingomonadaceae > Sphingomicrobium. The sequence continues at coordinate 1,946 of JASLBJ010000249.1, forward strand.
GCCGACAAGCGCTTCGGCGGGCGCGGGTCGGCGGTCCCGCACGAGTTGTTGGACGATCATGGGATGTTCCGCGCCGTGCATTTCGGGATGCGCCCGCGCCGGGTGATGGACCGGGTGCCGGGCGGCAAGCGCGTCGATGCGTGGCTCAAGCTCGACACCCGCAACATCGGGTTCCACGGCAATGCCCTGCTCGTGAGGTCGCACGTCGACGTGCTCGATGTTGCGGCGCTCGAGCTTCCGACGCTCGAGCCGCGCGGCGCGGTGCTGGCTGAATTGCTCATCGGCGACCGCCCGCTGCGCGTCGTCGGCATGCACCTCGATCTGTCGGGACTGTGGCGGAGGCGCCAATTGCGCACGATCCTCGATGCCATTGCGGCGCGACCGCAACCGATGCCGACGGTGCTGATGGGCGACACCAATGAATGGCGCGCCGCCGCCGGCTGCCTCAGCGAGCTCGGCCCGATGTTCCATATCGCGCCGACCGGCCCCAGCTTCCACTCGCGCCATCCGCTCGCCGCGCTCGATCGCATCATCGTCGACCGGGCACTGCGCATCGATGCTGCCGGCGTGCACATGAGCCCCGCTGCCCGCTGCGCCTCGGACCATCTGCCGATCTGGGCGCGAGTATCGGGCTGAAGCTCGAACTAACCCCCCGCCATCTTCCGCTGGCGCCGGCGCTGGATCGACGATCCGATCCCCATCGCCTCGCGGTACTTGGCGACCGTGCGCCGCGCCACCTCGATCCCGCGCCCCTTCAGCAACTCGACCAGTTCGTCGTCGCTGAGGATCTCGGTTTCCGCACCGATCAGCATCCCGATCGCCGCCTTGACCGCTTCCGCCGCGGCGGCCTCGCCGCCCTCCGCGCTCGATGCGACGCCCGAGCCGAAGAAGTATTTGAGTTCGTACAATCCACGCTCGCACAGCAGGTATTTGTTAGAGGTCACGCGGCTGACCGTGGACTCATGCATGCCGATCGCCTCGGCCACTTCACGCAACGTCAGCGGCCGCATCCCGGCGACCCCGCGTTCGAAGAAGCCATGCTGGTGCTTGACGATCTCGGACACGACCTTGACGATGGTTCGCGCGCGCTGGTCGAGCGCCTTGAGCAGCCAGTTGGCGCTCGCCAGGCACTCGCCAAGCCAGGCGCGCGATTCCCTGCTCTGCGGCCCGCTCCTGAGCTCCTGATAATAGCGCCGGTTGACCAGTAGCCGCGGCAGCGTCGCGCCGTTGAGCTCGACCACATGGCCGGAAGGCGTGCGGCGGACGAACACGTCCGGCGTGACACTCTCCCCGCTGCCGCCGGAAAAGCGACACCCTGGTTTCGGATCATAGGCGCGAAGCTCGCGGATCATGTCGCCGAGATCCTCGTCGTCGACCCCGCAGATCCGCTTGAGGTCCGCCAGCCGGCCCCGCGACAGCAACTCGAGATTGTCGATCAGCCGCGCCATCGCCGGATCATGGCGATCGGCCGCTTTCGCCTGCAGCGCGAGGCATTCGGAAAGGCTGCGCGCGCCGACCCCCGCTGGATCGAGCTCCTGCACCAGCGCAAGCCCCCGCTCGACCGTCGCCCGCGGGGCGCCAGTCAGCGCCGCGATGTCGGCCACGGCGACGGTCAGATAGCCTGTTTCCTCGAGCATCTCGGCAATCGCCCGGGCAAGCACTCCCTCCGGCCCCGAAGCGCCATGCAGCTGCGACAACAAATGTTCGGCAAGCGAGGCGGGGGCATATTCGACCCGGTCGAAGTCGAACCCCTCGTCGGACGAGCCGCCGACCGAAACATCGACAGGACTGTCGGTTTCCAACGCCGCAGCCTGCCAGTCCACGTCGAGCGGCTGGTCCTCGCCCCCACCGAGCCCGGCAATCAGCTGGTCGGCCCCGGGATCATCCGGAGCGTCCTCGCCCGAACCGTCGACAGTGGCCGCGACCGGGGCCTCCGGGCCGTCCCCCTCGTCCCCCGATTGCGACTCGAGCAACGGGTTCTTCGCCAGTTCCTCGGCCAGTACCGCCTCGAGCTCGAGGTTGCTGAGCGCCAGCAGCTTGATCGCCTGCTGCAGTTGGGGCGTAAGCACCAGCGACTGCGCCTGGCGGATGTCGAGGCGAGGGCCGAGCCCCATCGGCGCTTTAGAGCGCGAAGCTTTCGCCGAGGTACAGGCGGCGAACCTCCTGGTCCGCGACCAGTGCCTGCGGCGTGCCCTGGAACAACACCTGCCCGTCATAGATGATGCAGGCGCGGTCGACGATGTCGAGCGTCTCGCGCACATTATGGTCGGTGATGAGAACGCCGATATCGCGCTGCTTGAGCTCTTTGACCAGGTCGCGGATGTCGCTGATCGAGATCGGGTCGATGCCCGCGAACGGCTCGTCCAGCAGCATGATCGACGGATCGGCCGCCAGCGAGCGCGCGATCTCGCAGCGCCGCCGCTCGCCGCCCGACAGCGCCATTGCCGGCGAATCGCGCAAGGCCGTCAGCCCGAACTCGCCAAGCAGTTGCTCGAGCCGCTCGCGCCGCCGCTGGCGGTCCGGGACAGCCACCTCGAGTACGGCAAGGATGTTCTGGGCAACCGTCAGTCCGCGAAAGATCGATGTTTCCTGCGGCAGGTAACCAAGCCCGAGGATCGCGCGCCGGTACATCGGCAGGTCGGTGATGTCCTCCCCGTCGAGGAAGATGCGCCCGCTGTCGGGCTTCACCAGCCCCATGATCGAATAGAAGCAGGTCGTCTTGCCGGCGCCGTTCGGACCGAGCAGCCCGACGACTTCGCCGCCGGATACGCCGAGCGAGACATCGTGAAGCACGGCCCGGCGATCGTAGGACTTGGCGATCGAACGAACCTCGAGTCCATTGCCGAGTGCCGGGGCCGACTGCTCGGTCATGGCGATGGTCGCCGCTTGGTTCATGCAGCGGCCGTCAGTTTCCGCGCTGCGGCACCGTGAAATGCCCGGTCACGCGGCCGCCGCTCTGGCCGACCCCTGGCGCTCCGCCGTCGATCACCGCGCGGCCCGACTCGAGGTCGATCACCAGCCGCGATCCGGTGACCTGCGACCCGCGCCGGCTCAGCTCGACCGCGCCGATCAGGGTGATTAGCCGCCGATCGAGGTCGTAGATGCCGAAATTGCCGCGCGCAGTCTCCGACGGGCTTCGAACCACTACGCCGCCGCTTGCATCGAGCCGGCGGATCTGGATTCCGCCGCCGCTCGAATACGCCACCGTCAGCCGTTCGGTATCGAGCGCCAGCGTCGCCTGGCGAACCTTGACGTTGCCGGCGAACACCGCCCGGTCGGCGCGGTCCTGCACTTCGATGCGGTCGGCGCTGACATCGACCGGCGCATTGGCGTTATGCCCCTTGAGCGCCGAGACCGGGTCCGACTGCGCAAACGCAGCGGTGCCGACGCTGCCGAGCGATGCAAGGACGCCGAGCGATGCAAGGATGATGCCGACGTTGCGCATGCGTATCATCTGATCCCGCCCTGCACGATTTTCAAGCGAGCACCGTTGCCGAGCACGACCTTGCGTTCCGCCAGATCGACGGAAAGGCTGCCGGCACTGAACTGTCCGAGCTCCATTTCGCCGCGAACCGCGCCGTCGCTGCGCACCTGCCGCGCCTTGAGATCGAGCAGCACGTCGCTAGTCGTCAGCCGATAGCCGTCTGGTCCGGCAACCCGCACCGGGCCCTTCACGTTGACTTTCTGGCTCTCGAGATCGTAGCGACCCGTGCTGGCCGCAATCGTGACCGGCCCGCGTTCCAGCCCGAGCCTGGCGACCATCCCGCTGATGTCGACCGTCGGCACGTCCGAACTGCGCTGCAGCGCGGATTTCGCGGTGACCTCGAACTTCCGGCCGCCATTGTCCTCGCCGACGTAGCGCGCGGCCTCGACCCGCATCCGCTCGGGCGCATTGTCGACCTTGGTCTTGTCGAGGATGAAGCTGACGTCGCTGCCCCGGTCGAGCGGCGCAAGCGCCAGAAAGGCGATCAGCATGCCGACTCCGGTCGGCAGCGCGATCTTGGCGAAGCGCACCACCCGATCGTGGGAGCTGCCCGGCACCGCCCAGCGCTGGCGCGCGCCTCGCTCGCGCCCTCTACCCTCACGAAGGGCGGCATCAGACATGGTCGTCAGCCATTATGCGCAAAGATGTCCTGCTCGGGCCAGCCGGCGAGATCGAGCAGCGCCCGATTTGGCAGGAAGTCGAAGCAGGCCTGTGCAAGTGCCATCCGGCTCTCGCGCTCGAGCCGCTCGTCGAGCCGCTCCTTGAGCGCATGAAGAAAGCGCACGTCGCTCGCCGCATACTCACGCTGCGCCTCGCTCAGCTCGGGCGACCCCCAGTCGCTGGTCTGCTGCTGCTTCGACAGATCATGCCCAAGCAGCTCGCGAACCAGATCCTTGAGCCCGTGACGGTCGGTATAGGTGCGCACCAGCCGCGATGCCGTCCGCGTGCAATACAGCGGCGCCGCCATGATCCCGAGATAGGCGCGCATGATGCCGATATCGAAACGCGCGAAATGATAGAGCTTGAGCCGCTCGGGATCGCCAAGCAGCGCCTTGAGGTTGGGCGCGGCATAGTCGCTGCCGCCCGAAAAGCGGACCAGATGCTCGTCGCCGCGGCCATCCGACAATTGCACCAGGCACAGGCGGTCGCGCCCCGCGACCAGCCCCATTGCCTCGGTGTCGACGGCAATCGGCCCATCGGCGAAGCGCACGTCGTCGGGCAGGTCTTCCTCGTGAAAATAGATACTCATTCGCCCCGCCCTGACCTGCTCATACGCACCCTAGTCGCTGTCGCCATGGCCATGCCAGCCCCGGCTCGATACGAATCACTAGAGCAGCCCTGCTTTTTCCTGTAAGGCGGTGAACGGTGCGTGAGTAAAACGCTCCACAACCGGTTGCGCCTCTGGGCCCAGCGCGTTGGTTTATGGTGATGACGGGCATAAGGGAAGTTTGAACGGGCATGGGTTTCGATAGAGGGCGCAAAGGCGAGCGCGGCGGCCGTGGCAGGGACAAGCGCGACGGCGCTTTCGGCGGCGGCGAAGACAGCAGCAGTTTCGGTGGTGGCGATCGTGGCGGCTTCGGTGACCGCGGCGGATTCAGCGGCACGCCTGCAGGCGGCGGCGGCTACCGCGGTGGCGGCGGCGGCGGTTACGGCGGCGGCGGCGGCGGTGGCTACGGCGATCGTGGCGGCGGCGGTGGCTTCGGCGGTGGTCCCGGCGGCGGCGGCGGTGGTTACCGCGGCGGCGGTGGCGGCGGCGGCGGTTTTCGCAGCGGCGGCGGCGGTGGCGGTGGTGGCGGAATGCCCCCCCAGGTCGTCGGCGAAGGCAAGGGCGTCGTCAAATTCTTCAATCCGCAAAAGGGCTTCGGCTTTGTCGTCCGTGAAGACGGCGGCGAGGACGTGTTCGTCCACATTTCGGCAGTCGAGCAGGCGGGTCTCACCGATCTGGCCGACGGCCAGCCGCTCGAGTTCACGCTTGTCGATCGGGGGGGCCGCATCTCCGCGACCAACCTCAAGATCGACGGTGAGCCGATGGCGGTCGATCGCGGCAGCGGCGGCGGCGGCGCACCCGGTGGCGACCGCGGCGGTGCGCCCGGCGGCGACCGTGGCGGCCCGCAGCGTCAACTGACCGGTGAAAAGGCCAGCGGAACGGTCAAGTTCTTCAACGCGATGAAGGGCTTCGGCTTCATCTCGCGCGATGACGGACAGCCCGATGCGTTCGTCCA
>JASLBJ010000257.1 GCA_030146725.1 Sphingomicrobium sp.
CGGGAAGTCGACGATCCAGCAGAAGCGGAAAGCGCCCTGTTCGATCAGGCCGAGCTGTTCGGCAACGCGGGTGCGGGCCGCGCCGGCGAGCTTGGCGGCTTCGGCTTCCTTGCCGGCGGCAAAGAACAGGCCGTCGTCGGGACCAAGGCCCATCGCTTCGGCTAGTGCGTCCATGCCTTCGGTCCCGTGGTTCTTGGCGATTGGCCCGCCCCATTCGCCGCCCTTGCGGGTCGCGTAGCCGAGGCCGGCGAAACCTTCACCGCGCGCCCATTCGTTCATGTCGTCGAAGAATTTGCGGCTGCGGTCGGCGGTGTTCGGAGCGGGAACGGCGCGGACGACCCCTCCCCCATCGACGATCTTCGCGAACAGGCCGAAGCCGGAGCCGACGAAGCGTTCGCCGACATCGCTGATCAGCAGTGGGTTGCGAAGGTCGGGCTTGTCCGAGCCGTATTTCAGCATCGCCTCCTTGTAGGCGATGCGCGGGAAAGCACCCTCGGTGACGGTGCGGCCGTCGGCGAATTCGGCGAACACGCCGGCGAGGACCGGCTCGATCGCCGCGAACACGTCGTCTTGGGTGACGAAGCTCATCTCGAAGTCGAGCTGGTAGAACTCGCCGGGGCTGCGGTCGGCGCGGGCATCTTCGTCGCGGAAGCACGGCGCAATCTGGAAATAGCGGTCGAAGCCGGCGACCATCAGCAGCTGCTTGAACATCTGCGGCGCCTGCGGAAGCGCGTAGAATTTGCCAGGATGAACCCGGCTGGGAACGAGATAGTCGCGCGCGCCTTCCGGGCTGGAAGCGGTGAGGATCGGCGTCTGGAACTCGGTGAAGCCCTGGTCGATCATGCGTGCGCGGATCGAGGCGATCACCGCAGAGCGCAGCATGATGTTGCGGTGGAGGCGCTCGCGGCGGAGATCGAGATAGCGGTACTTGAGGCGGATTTCCTCCGGGTATTCGGCTTCGCCCGCCACGGGCATCGGCAGCTCGGCGGCGGCGGACTGGACTTCGACTGCACGTGCGACGATCTCGATCTCGCCGGTTGGTAGCCGCGGATTGATCGCGTCGGCGCCGCGCGCGACGACGTCCCCGGTGATGGTGACGACGGACTCGACCCTGAGCGAGTCGAGCAGGTCGAGCGCTTCGCTGCCGGCCGCGGCGACGATCTGGGTCAAGCCATGATGGTCGCGGAGGTCGACGAACAGCACTCCGCCATGATCGCGCTTGCGGTGGATCCAGCCGGACAGGCGAACGGTCTGGCCGACCAGAGCGGCGCGCAGCTCGGCGCAGGTGTGGGTGCGATAGGCGTGCATGATGGTTGCGTCTGCTCTGTTACGGATCGACGGGAAGGCGGTCGCGCTGCCCTCTCCGCTTGGCCTTTGTCAACCCGCCGACAGCCAGCTATGGCTCGGCGGACCCATGCATATTCATCCCCTCATCACGCGTTCCGACGAGCTTGCAAGCCTGGTCGAGCGCCTGTCGCAACATCCGTTCGTCGCCGTGGACACCGAGTTCATGCGCGAGAACACCTATTGGCCCGAGCTGTGCCTGCTTCAGATTGCAAGTCCGGAGGAAGCGGCGGCGATCGATCCGATGGCCGACATCGACATGAAGCCGCTGCTCGACCTGCTGGTCAACAATGAGGACGTGCTCAAGATCTTCCATGCCGGCGGGCAGGATCTGGAGATCATCCATAATCTGACGGGTAAGGTCCCGCACCCGATGTTCGACACGCAGATCGCGGCGATGGCGCTCGGGCATGGCGAGCAGGTCGGCTATTCGAACCTGATCGAATCGATGCTCGGCCACAGCCTCGACAAGGGTGCACGCTTCACCGACTGGAGCAGGCGGCCGCTAGACAAGCGCCAGATCGACTATGCGATCGGTGACGTCACCCATCTGGCGGCGATCTTCCCGCGAATGGTCGAGAAGTTGCGCCGGAACGGCCGCGGCGGCTGGCTCGACGAGGAAATGGAGCGGCTCGCCGACCCGTCGAGCTTCGCCTTTGCGCCCGAGGACGCGTGGAAACGGCTTAAGCTGCCGAGCCGCAATCCGGCCGTGCTTGGCCGGCTGCGGGCGATCGCGGCGTGGCGCGAGATCGAGGCTCGGGGCAAGAATTTGCCACGCGGACGGATCGTCAAGGACGAGACGCTGGGCGAGCTCGCCAGCCATCCGCCGAAGAGCCAGGACGATCTCGGCAAGATCCGGGGGCTGTCGAGCGGCTGGCGGACCAACGATATCGGCGCGCGGCTGATCGCCGCGATCGAGGCGGCCGGGCCGCTCGATCCCGAGGACCTGCCCGACCGCGAGCAGCGCCGCCCGGGGCTGACCAAGGACGGGGCACTGGTCGGCGACCTGCTCAAGCTGCTGCTCAAGATCCGCGCCAAGGAGAGCGGCGTTGCGGCCAAGCTGATCGCCCGGACCGACGAGGTCGAGGCGCTTGCCGCGGGTGTTCGCAAGGGGCTCAACATTCTCCAAGGATGGCGCTTCGAGGAGTTCGGACGGGACGCGCTCGACCTGGTCGAGGGGCGGCTGGCCTTTGCAATCGACAACGGCAAGCTCAAGATGACCCGCACGCTGAAGGAGACCGTCGATGCATAGGATCGCCCTCGTGGCCGTGCTGTTGCTTGGTGCCTGCGCGGCGCGCTCGCCGATGCCGCTGAGTCATTCGGCAGACGGTGGTGAGTGCCGGACGACCAGCCTCGATCAGTTTCGCGGGCAGGCAGCCTCGGAGGATGTCGCCATCATGCTGATCCGGGCATCGGGCGCAAAGGACCTGCGGTGGGTGCCGCCTGGAACGATGGTGACGATGGAGCACCGCAGTGACCGGCTGACGGTGCATACCGATGCCCAGAACCGCATCGTCCGGACTGTTTGTACGTAGGCGCTGGTTCAGCTTCGCTGAAGCGGCCTTCCTTCAGGTAAACGAGACTCTAAGCGCCGTCTCCGAGGAGCCTGGCTTCGGTCAGCGCACGCTTGATCGTCGGGACGGTGATCCGGGCGCGCTCGGCGATTGCGAAGCGGTCGACAGCTTCGACCGCGCGCTCGGCTGCCCAGTAGTCACGCTCGATCCGGCCGGCCATGAAGCGTAGTCCTTCGGACGGAATGTGCAGCCCGCGATCGGCGAAATGCAGCGCGATGAGGCCGGGGAACAGCCCATCGTCGGGCAGGCCGATGGTCGTCACCGGAGTGACCGCCAGTCGGGTGCGAAGATCGGCGAGCTTCGGCTCCCACGCGGGCGGCGCCTGGTCGCTGATCATCACTAGCGGCCGGCCGCTGTCCTGGGCCTCGTTCCAGGCATGGAACAGGGCTTCCTCGTCGTGGCTTTCGGCTTCATCGAACAGCCGGCCGCCGACCCGCTCGACGAAGCTTCGCGCGAGCAGCGTACGTCCCGAACGGCGCGGGCCGGTGAGCACGGTCGCCTTGACCGGCCATGCGTTCCACTTGCGAAAATGCTCGAACGCGTCGCGGTTCGCGTCCGACAGGATGAACCGGGCGTCCGCGTCGCTTTGCGGCCAGTCGAGTGGAAGCGCGATCTGGTCGACGCCCCTCTTCATGGCGCAGTGCCGCCCGGAGGCTGCGGCTGTGCCGGCTGTGCGGGGCCGGGCTGCGGCGCGGGCAGCTGCTGGTTGGGCTGGGGCGCCGGCTGCGGTGGGGGCGGTGGCGGCGGGAGAGCCGGCGGCGGCCCTGCTTGGCTCGACATCCGCACCACCGTTCCGCCGAAATCGGCGGTCCAGCCGCGGCCACTCAGCGCGCCAGCAAGCTCCGCCGCCGAGCCGCGGAACGACACCAGCACGTAGCTCGTCCCAGACGGATTGATCGACTGCGGCGACAGCTGGTCAATCCCCGATAGCGTGCGCAGATGTGCCATCGCGAAGTTGTAGGTGTTTACGTCCCTGGCGACGATCTGCACCTGGTACTGGCGCGGTGCTGCTTCGACCGGTCGCTGCTGCTGCTGCGGTCCGGTTTGCACTACCTCGACCACCTCCTCCTCGGGAACCGGTGGCGGAGCCGGAATGTCGAGTGTCGGGTCGCGCTCAAGCGCGCCGGCGGTCAGCGCCTGCGCAAACAACTGGTCCATCCGGCGAGCGCCCTCGGCCATCATCGCCGGCACCGCCGCGCTGTTCGCGGCGGTCAGGCTGAAGCCGCCGATGATCTGGTTGTCGGGGCCATGGCGGCCGATGAACCGGGCATAGGCCGGGCCACCCGGATAGAGGCGGTGAACCACCACTTGCGCGGTCAGAATGTCGGCCGCGCCATAAAGGTCGACGATGTTGCGCCACCAGCTTCGCCCGGGTCGATTGGTCTGGGCCGCGTTGACGAGCACCGGATCGACGCCGAGGCCGCTGATCCGGACATAGTCGATCGGGCTTTCGGACGCGCGGAACTGCGCCCAGGCGCGCTGCCAGGCATTGCGCAATTCGACGCTCGTCGCGGTGCCGCCGGTGACCGTGATCGGGATCAGCAGCATCGGCGCCGAACGCCGTCCCTCGCCGCCGATTCCGAGGATTGCGCCGGCCCGTGCGCGGTCGAACAGGACGCCGAGATCGGCGATGTAGCGATTGGGACCGATCTGCTCACGTTCGATGGTGATCGAACTGACCAGCCCATCGAGGGTGGAATCGGATAAGTTCGGCGCCTCGGCGAGCGGCCGGCCGTTCATCTTGGCCCACAGAGCGCGGAAGCCCTGGCGTTGGGCCATGCGCCAGCCGGCGAAACGCGCGGTTGCCGCATCCTTGCCACCGACGTCGACGTGAATGCCGGTGATCTCGAGCGTTCCCGAGCTGTCCTGGGGCAGGATGCCGCGCTCCGCGCTCTCCATCTGCGCATAGAGGGCACTGCCGAGGCCGAGCGTGGCAAGGCACAGCAGGAGGGCAAGGAGTGGCCGGCGGAGCATCGCTGGGGCTTTTGGCGACAACGGCGTGGAAATCCAAGCGGCTTGTCTCTAGTGCCGTTGCGGAAATGACGCACACGCCGCCGAACCCCGACCCGCTCACCCCCAAGCCGCTGACATATGCCGATGCCGGAGTCTCGATCGCCGCCGGCAATGCGCTGGTCCGCGCGATTGCCCCACTTGCGCGCTCGACCGCGCGTCCGGGGGCCAACGCCGAGCTTGGCGGGTTTGGCGGGTTTTTCGATCTCAAGGCAGCGGGTTACAACGATCCGTTGCTGGTTGCTGCGAACGATGGCGTCGGGACCAAGCTCAAGCTGGCGATCGAGTTGAACCGGCACGAAGGCGTCGGCGTGGATCTGGTCGCCATGTGCGTCAACGACCTTGTCGTGCAAGGTGCGGAGCCCCTGTTCTTCCTCGACTATTTCGCGACGGGCAAGCTGGACAGCGAGGTTGCGGAACGGGTCGTCGCGTCGATTGCCGACGGCTGCAGGCAGGCGGGCTGCGCATTGATCGGCGGCGAGACGGCCGAAATGCCGGGCATGTATGCTGCGGGTGATTACGACCTTGCCGGCTTCTGTGTCGGCGCAGTCGAGCGATCGGCCGCACTCACCGGCGCGGGCGTCGAGGCCGGAGACGTCATTCTCGGGCTGGCGAGTTCCGGCGTGCACAGCAACGGCTTTTCGCTCGTTCGCCGGATCATCGCCGAATGCGGGTGGGCGCTTGGTCAGCCCTTCGGTGACCGCTCGCTCGGGCAAGCCCTGCTGGAACCGACGCGGATTTATGTCCGAGCGCTGCTGCCGGTCGTGCGGAGCGGTGCGATCAAGGCGCTGGCGCACATCACCGGTGGCGGAATTCTCGAGAATATACCGCGGGTTCTGCCCGACGGCTGCCACGCCATGGTCGATAGCGATGGTTGGAGGCTGCCGGTCTTGTTCGAGCACCTCCAGCAAGGCGGCGGGCTTGCTTCGAGCGAGATGGCCCGCACCTTCAATTGCGGGATCGGGATGGCGGTGATTATCGCGCCGGATAAAGCGGACGCGGTGATCGAGCGCCTCGAGGCTGCCGGAGAGATCGTGGTTCGGATCGGGGTCGTCGAGCAGGGCCGCCGCGGATGCACCGTTCGCGGCAGCGGCGGGCGCTGGGGCTCGGCCGAGGATTGGACCGCAACCCATGATGCGTGACCCGCGGCGGGTTGCCGTGCTGATTTCCGGGCGCGGCAGCAATCTGCAAGCGCTGGCCGGTCACTCGGGCGCTTACCGGATCGTGCTGGTGGCGTCGAACAAGCCTCAGGCGCCCGGACTCGATTTCGCGCGCTCGGCGGGAATGCCGAGCTGGACATGGGACGGCCGCAACGTGGCGCGCGAGACGTTCGAGGAGGCGCTCAACCGCTCGCTCGACGACCATCGCGTCGGGACGATCGCGCTCGCCGGCTACATGCGATTGCTCTCCGCCCGGTTCGTCGAGCGCTGGCGCGGTCGGATCCTCAACGTCCATCCGTCGCTGCTGCCGAAATATCCGGGGCTCGACACGCATGCGCGGGCGCTTGCGGCAGGCGACGAGGTCGCCGGCTGCACGGTTCACCTGGTCACCGAGGAGGTCGACGCCGGCCGCATCCTCGCCCAGGCGGAAGTGCCGGTCGAGCCCGGCGACGACCCGGCGGCGCTGGGGCGGCGTGTGCTTGCCGCCGAGCACCGACTTTACCCGCCAACGCTCGACCGCTTCGTCCGGGGCGAGTTGGCGGTCGCCTAGCCGACGATTTCTTCGGGCTTGAAGAAGAAGTCGATTTCGATGCGGGCGTTTTCCTCGCTGTCGGAGCCGTGGACCGAATTGGCCTCGATCGATTCGGCGAGTTCCTTCCGGATCGTGCCCGGCTCGGCATTTTCGGGGTTGGTCGCGCCCATGACGTCGCGGTTGCGCTGAACCGCGTCCTCGCCTTCGAGCACCTGGACGACGACCGGACCCGACGTCATGAAGGTGACGAGGTCGTTGAAAAACGGCCGCTCGCGATGAACGCCGTAGAAGTCCTCGGCCTGCTCGCGCGACATCAGGATGCGCTTGGACGCGACGACCCGCAGGCCGGCTTCCTCGAGCAGCCTGGTGACCGCACCGGTGAGGTTGCGGCGAGTGGCGTCGGGCTTGATGATCGAAAAGGTGCGCGTCGCGGCCATGACCGGGCGATCTCCTGCTCTGGGAATGGGGATGGAAAGAGGATCGAGCGCCTAGCGTCCGCTCGGGCCCGCGGCAAGGGTCAGCCCTGCTGCGCCCAGCCCCCGCCCTCCCCTTGCGCCCAGTAGCGCCGCTCGACGCCCTCGCGTCCGGCAAGCAGTTTCCAGGCGAGTCGAGCGCCGGCGAGCGCGTCGCTGTCGAACAGATAGAACGCGCGATCGAATCCGAGCGCCGAATCGCGCCACTGGCCGTCCGCGATCAGCAGGTTGCGGGCGAGGTTCGGCGCGTCGGGGCTGGTCGACAGCAGGATCGGCTGGCGCAGGTCGTCTGCACCGCCGGCCATGCCGTGCGGAAGGAAGCTGGTCGGCCCCTGGTCCCACAACAGCCGGTCGAGGCGGGTTAGCAGGAGCTCGTCCTCGGCAACGATCAGCAGGCGCTGGTCCTGGCCAAGCAGCCGTTCGGCAATGCGGGCGACGATCGCCTCCAGCGCGGCGCCGCCAAGCTGGTAGAAGTCAACCTGCACCTAGCGGCCTCGGCTTCTTGTCAGCGCTCGAGCACGGTCGCGACATATTCGTCGAGCAGCCGCACGCCGTAGCCGGTCGCGCCCTTGTCGAACGTCGTCCCCGCCTTGTCCGCCCAAGCCATGCCGGCAATGTCGAGATGCGCCCAGCGGACGCCGTCGTCGACGAAGCGTTTGATGAACTGGGCGGCCGTGATAGATCCACCCTCCCGCGGGCCGACGTTCTTGATGTCGGCGATGGGCGAATCGATCAGCCGGTCGAAGCTCTCGCCCAGCGGCATCCGCCACAATTGGTCGCCCGAGGTCTTCGCCGCGCCGAGCAGTTCGGTCGCAAGCTC
>JASLBJ010000264.1 GCA_030146725.1 Sphingomicrobium sp.
GTGAAGGCCATCCTCGTCTCCGACGCGCAGCCGGTCGAATACGACCAGCCGCTCATCGTGCTCGGCTAACCCAAGTGCCAACCAAGAAGGGGCCGATCAACAAGCTGCTGATCGCAAATCGCGGCGAGATCGCGCTGCGCATCCATCGCGCGTGCCACGAGATGGGGATCAAGACCGTCGCGGTGCACTCGACCGCGGATGCCGACGCGATGCACGTCCGCCTCGCCGACGAATCGGTCTGCATCGGGCCGCCGAGCGCGACGGACTCCTATCTCAACATCCCCAACATCATCTCCGCGGCCGAGATCGTCCACGCCGACGCGATCCATCCAGGCTATGGCTTCCTCTCGGAAAACGCCCAGTTCGCGGAGATCGTCGAGCTCCACAACATCATCTGGGTCGGTCCCAAGCCCGAGCATATCCGCACCATGGGCGACAAGATCGAGGCCAAGCGCACCGCGGCCAGGCTCGGCCTCCCGCTCGTGCCCGGCTCCGACGGGCCGATCGACAGCATCGCCGAGGCCCAGGCACTGGCTCGCGACATCGGCTATCCAGTGCTGATCAAGGCCGCATCGGGCGGCGGCGGCCGTGGAATGAAGGTCGTCGAGGCCGAGGAACAGCTCGAAAGCCTGATGGCCCAGGCCGCATCCGAAGCCCGCGCCGCGTTCGGCGACGACACCATCTACATGGAGAAATACCTCTCCGACCCGCGCCACATCGAATTCCAGGTGTTCGGCGACGGCGAGGGCCAGGCGATCCACGTCGGCGAGCGCGACTGCTCGATCCAGCGCCGCCACCAGAAACTGCTCGAGGAAGCCCCGTCCCCCGCGATCACGCCCGAACAGCGCGAGCGCATGGGCAGCATCGTCCGCAATGCCATGGCCAGCATGAGCTACCGCGGCGCCGGCACGATCGAATTCCTCTACGAGCACGGCGAATTCTACTTCATCGAGATGAATACCCGGCTGCAGGTCGAGCATCCGGTAACCGAGATGATCAGCGGCATGGACCTCGTCCGCGAGCAGATCCGCATCGCATCGGGCGAAGGGCTGTCGTGCCGCCAGGAGGACATTCGTCTCCACGGCCACGCGATCGAGTGCCGCATCAATGCCGAGGACCCGCAGACCTTCGCGCCCTCGCCCGGCACGGTGAAGAACTACGTCGCGCCCGGCGGAATGCACGTCCGCGTCGATAGCGGCCTCTATACCGGCTACCGCGTGCCGCCTTATTACGACAGCATGATCGGGAAGCTGATCGTCTACGGCACCACCCGGGAACGCTGCATCATGCGCCTTCGCCGCGCGCTCGAGGAGTTCGTCGTCGAGGGCATGAAGACCACCATCCCGCTTCACCAGCGGATCGTCCGGGATGACGAATTCCTTGCCGGCGACTATACGATCAAATGGCTTGAACGGTGGCTGGAGAACAATCCCGCCTGACCTGGCTGGGGATAGTATCGGTGGATGAAGCGCGTTCTAGCATGACCGGTACCGGCTCCTACAACGGCTTTGCTCCGACTGGGACCGCCGCATCCGATCCCGCCAATCGGGAGGCTGCCGCGCGGGCCTCCGCACGGAACGACGATTTCCGCACCCTCGCGGACAATATCCCGGCCTTGTGCTGGACGGCCCAGGCCGACGGCCACATCGACTGGTACAATCGCCGTTGGTACGAATATACCGGCACCTCGCCCGAGGACCAGGAAGGGTGGGGCTGGGAGTCGGTCCACGATCCTGAAGTGCTCCCCAGGGTCATCGAGCGCTGGACCCGCTCGCTCGAGACCGGCACCGAGTTCGAGATGACCTTTCCGTTGCGCGGTGGCGACGGTCGCTTCCGCCTGTTCCTCACCCGCATCGTCCCGATCCGCGACGAGCATGGCACGATCTTCCGCTGGTTCGGCACCAATACCGAGGTCGACGCACTCATGCGCGCCGAAGCCGAGCTTGGCGCGCGCACCGTGGAACTCGAGACCCTGCTGTCGAGCGCGCCGATCGGGCTCGCCACGTTCGACCGCGAGCACCGCTACATCCGCGTCAATGCCGAGCTTGCGGCAACCAACGCGCTCGCCGTGGAGGAGCATCTCGGCCGCACCCCGCGTGAGATCGACCCCGCAAATGCGCCGTTCGTCGAGGCGCTGATCAACCGCGTATTTGCCACCGGCGAGGCCGTCCGCAATGTCGAGATCAGTGCTTCGAACCGCCGTGCAGATGGTGTCGAGCGCCATTGGCTCACCGGATTCTACCCGGTTCGAGGGTCAACCGACGAGGTCGAGGCGGTTGGCGCATGGGCCGTCGAAATCTCCGATCGCAAGGCCGCCGAACAGCGCGAGCATCTGCTTGCCCGTGAGGTCGACCACCGCGCCAAGAACCTGCTCGCAGTGGTCCAGTCGATCGTCCAGCTGACCCCCGCCAGTGATCCGGAGACGCTCAAGGACAGCATCGTCGGCCGCATCCAGGCACTCGCCCGCGCCCACAGCCTGCTGTCCGATGCGCGGTGGGAGGGCGTCGCACTGGGCGAGCTCGTCACCGACGAGCTTGCGCCGTTCGCAAGCGGCGACCGGATCAGCACCGCCGGTCCGCCGCTCACCCTGCGCCCGGCGGCAGCACAGTCGCTCGGCCTGGTGCTCCACGAGCTTGCAACCAACGCGGCGAAGTACGGTTCGCTGTCGAGCAAGGACGGCAGGCTCAACGTCGCCTGGGATCGCGGCATCGATGGCGGTAAGGCCTTCGTCGAGTTGCGCTGGCAGGAAAGCGGCGGGCCAGCGGCCATCGAGCCCGACGAACTCGGCTTCGGCTCGAACATCATCCGCGCAAGCGTCAATCGCCAGTTGCGCGGCAAGGTCACCCAACAGTGGCTTCCGGGCGGCCTCGTCTGTACCCTGCGGATCCCGGCGCACGAGGTGCTTCCTGGCGGCGGTGACAGCGACGGATAGGCACTGGTTGGTCGTGCCGTGCGTTAATGGACGGTAGGATCGAGGGTGATGCCGCATTATCGGGGAATGGCCGAACCAAGTGAGCGGGCCCGCGCAATGGCCGCCGTCCTGCTCGTCCACGCCGCGCTCGGCGCCGTCATCCTGTCCGGCCTCACGGTCACCACCGTCACCCACGCGGTCGATCGGCTGCGAACTTTCGACGTCACCGAGCCGCCGCCACCGCCCCCTCCACCGCCGCCCCCACCGACCCGCCGTTCCGAGCGGGCCCGCGAGCCCGAGGGTGCGCCCGCACCGCGCGCCCGGCCAAGCCCGGTCGTCCTTCCTCCGCCCAGGATCGTTATTCCGGCCAAGCCCAAGGTCGTTGCCGCCGCAGTGCCGGGCACCGGCAGCGCATCGAGGGGAGGAGCAGCCGCCGCCGGGACCGGAACCGGTTCAGGCGGAAGCGGCACCGGATCGGGCGGCGGCGGGGATGGTCGTTCGGGTGAGGGCGGCGGCGAAACGCCTGCGCTGTTGCTGAGCAAGATCCCGCATCGCGACTATCGCGAAATCGCCGGGCAGCGCCTGCCGCAGGGCCGCGCAACGCTCGCCGTCAGGGTCAATCCGGACGGTCGCGCGTCCCACTGCCGGGTTGCGCGCTCGAGCGGTGATCCCGCCGTCGATGGCTCGCTATGCACGCTCGCCGAGCGCCGGCTGCGCTTCCGTCCCGCGCTCGATAGGGCCGGCCGACCGATTTTCCAGGACATCAACTACACGGCGGTCTGGGAACCGTTCTAAAGCGGAAGCCGGTGCGGGCCGGTGCCGCTCTTCAAAACAAAGAAAGCGCGCCGGTGCCGTCCAGCGGCAGAAAACAACTAGCGACTAACGCGAGTCCCGCCGCCTGCATCGGCCATCCGGACGGCGTCACGGCCGTAGATGTCCTCGAAGTACGCGATGTGCGACCCGCTCGGAACCGCGGTCAGGTAGGTCAGATAGACCGGCACAGGCGTATCCAGCATGACCTTCTGCTCGGGTTTCGCTCCGGTGGGCTTGAGCGTCCGTCCGAACATCCAGCGGCCAAGCCGCGGAGCATCCTCGAGCCGCACGCAACCGCCGCTGAACAACCGCGACGCCTCGGTCAGTTTCTCCTTGTCGGGCGTGTCGTGAAGATAGATCCCCTCGCGATTGGGGAACATGAACTTCATCCGGCCCATCGAATTGCCCGGCCCCGGCAATTGCCGCAGCCGCACGTCACCCTCGCCGGCGGCAACCGCCTTCCAGTTGATCGACTTGGGATCGACCAGCCGGGGGTTGTCGCCCCAGTCGGACAGTACCTGATAACCCTTGGCCTTCAGGTACGGCAGCCCGCCCTTGACCACGTTCGGGACGATCCGCTCGACCGCAAGGTCGGGCGGCACGTTCCAATAGGGGTTGAGGCTGGCGAAGCGGATTTGCGCCGTCATCATCGGCGTCGGCTGCTTGGGCTTGCCGACGACGACGCGCATGTAATCGACGACTTCGCCGTTCTCATACATGTACAGGCGCTGCGCCGCGGCATTGACCACGACATAGCGGCTGCGCGTGACCGGAAGCGCGCGGGCGCGCTGGAGATTGACCATCAGCAGCCGCCGCTGGCCCTCGTTCATGTACATCCGTCCCGCGAGCGCCCGACGCAACTGCGCATAGGTCGGGTGCATCCACGCAATCGTGCGGATGTGATCTGAAAGCGATGACGCCGCCGCGGCATTGTTGAGCAGCGAAGCCCCCGACGGCAGCACCGGCCGCAGTTCCGGGTCGACATAGGTGATGTCGAGATTGGGCTGCCGTCGCATGTCGCGCGCGTATGCCACGAATGCCTGGCTGAGCATCATTTCGGCCCGATTGACCGC
>JASLBJ010000279.1 GCA_030146725.1 Sphingomicrobium sp.
TCAGCACGCTGACCAATTGGTACGATCAGGTCCGGCGGCTACCCAAGCCGACCCTGGTCACGCTGATGAAGCTCGGCGCCAGGGTCGCCCGCTTCATTCCCGGGTCGAGCACCAAACCCAGCAACTGAATCAGGAGGGTACAAGCGCTGACTTCCACGTCAGCATAGATTTCTCAAAGTACAGAAATAACCGAACAGGAGGAAATCGTGGTTGAACTTGCCTACGGACTGTATCTGCTGATCTCGCTCGGAATGACCATTTGGGTAGCACGAACATTGTCGACCAACGGTGAGGTGTTCCTCATCCAGTGCTTCGGCCACAACGAGCAGCTCGCCAAATCGACCAACCACTTGCTCGTGGTCGGCTTCTACCTCATCAACATCGGCTTCATCACCTTGACCCTCAGTTATGGCGGCGAGCCAGTAACCTGGGCGCAGGCGATCCGCTTTCTCAGCGGCAAGGTTGGGCTCGCCGTCATCGTGCTCGGCGGCATGCACTTCTTCAACATGCATGCGATCGCTCGCTTCGGGCGCAAGGTTTCCGACTGGCTTGTCGAGGGACAGGCCTATCGCGTTCCCGCCTGACTGCCCGAGCAGGTCGCCGCCCTCGTCGAACGGCGGCCCGTTCCCTAGCCGCCGTGCTTGCGCAGCCACAGCCCGAACAG
Organism: Sphingomicrobium sp.; assembly: GCA_030146725.1. Lineage (GTDB taxonomy): Bacteria > Pseudomonadota > Alphaproteobacteria > Sphingomonadales > Sphingomonadaceae > Sphingomicrobium. The sequence goes on from JASLBJ010000279.1 coordinate 665, forward strand.
CTCGGGCCAGCGCGAGCCCGGCAGGTCGCGGGCGAGGTGCAGCCCGAAGCCGTGCCCGCCCTCGCTGAACACATGGCTTTCGACCGGAAGCCCAAGCGCACCCACCGCATCGACCCAACGCAAGCTGTGCCACTCCGGCACTGTCCCGTCGTCCATCGCATGAACGAGAAAGGACGGCGGCGCCGACTTGGTCACCCGCAGCAACGGCGAGCGCGCCTGCTGTTGCGCCAGCGTCGCTCCGGGGCCGAGCAGCACGTCCATCGACCGGCTGTTCGCCCCCGCATCGACCAGGGTGGTGACGGGATAAACGAGCCCCAGATACGCCGGACGCGCCGACAGCCCGTCCGCCGCATCGATCCGGCGATAGACCTGCTCGTCATGCGAAACGGCGAGGTCGGCGGCGAGATGCCCGCCAGCCGAAAAGCCGACCACGCCAAGCCGCGCCGGATCGATCCGGAACGTTGCGGCGCGCGAGCGGATCAGCCGCATCGCCCTTTGCGCGTCCTGCAGCGGAACCACGCTTCGATCGGCCCAACCCTCGCCCGGCAGGCGATAGGTCAGCACGAACACCGTCGTACCCCCGGCAGTGAAATGCTGGGCTACGTCGAGCCCCTCGTTCTGCACCGACAGGAAGCCGTAGCCGCCGCCGGGCAACGCCAGCATCGCCGATCCATCGGGCCGCGCCGGCCGGAACACATGGACCTCGGGGAAGGGCACCCCTCGAATCCACAGCTCGCGCGTCGCCGCCGGCCCGTTCATCGTCCAATTGGGCGTAATCGGCCGCGCCGGAGCGCCCGGCGGCTTGCCCGGCCACAGCCCGAAGCGCTCGCCCGGCGGCCAGAACGGCGCCTTGGGATCGCCCGCGGCGGGGCTCGGCGGGTCGCCCCATTGCCCCTGCGCAGCGCTCGACACCGCCGCCGCGGCAACAACCGACCCGGCGATGAAGGCGCGCCGACCAAGATCCATGCTCGTCCCCTGATCCGTCATGCGACGACCTTACATCGACGCCACCCCAGCGCCACAGCAAAAGGGCCGCCCCAGCGGGACGGCCCTTGCGAAAACAAGGAGAGAAAAACGCCTAGCGCTTCGAGAACTGGAAGCTCTTGCGGGCCTTGGCGCGGCCATACTTCTTGCGCTCGACGACGCGCGGATCGCGGGTCAGGAACCCGGCCCGCTTGACGGTCGTGCGAAGCGTCGGCTCGAACCGGCTCAGCGCCTGGGCGATGCCGTGCAGCACGGCTCCGGCCTGGCCCGACAGGCCCCCGCCCTTGACGGTGGCGATCACGTCATACTGACCCGCGCGATCGGTAATCCCGAACGGCTGGTTGATGACCAGGCGCAGCGTCGGACGCGCGAAATAGACTTCCTGCTCGCGGCCGTTGACCGTGATCTTGCCCGAACCCGGCTTGAGCCAGACGCGCGCGACGGCATCCTTGCGGCGGCCGGTCGCATAGGCGCGGCCGAACTTGTCGAGCTGCTGCTCGCGCAGGATTGCCTGGATTTGCGGACCCTGGGTCGAGACACCCGACTCGTCCTTCGGCTCGGCGGCGTCGTCGCCAGCCGGAGCGGCGGCTTCAGCGGCGGGAGCCTCGGGCGGCGGCGGGGGAGGGGTCTCGCCGGTCAGCTTGGCGAGATCGGCGAGCGATTGGCGGTTGTCGGACATTATGCGCCCACCTTGTTCTTGCGGTTCATGCCCGCGACGTCGAGGACCTGGGGGTTCTGGCCGCCGTGCGGATGCTCGGTGCCGTTGTAGAGGTGAAGCGCACGCATCTGGTCGCGCCCGAGCGGACCGCGCGGAACCATCCGCTCGATCGCTTTCTCGATCACCCGCTCCGGAAAGCGCCCGTCGAGCACCTTGGCCGCGGTGATTTCCTTCAAGCCGCCGGGAAAGCCGGTGTGCTTGTAATAGACCTTCTGCTCGGTCTTGCGGCCGGTAAAGCGCACCTTGCCGGCGTTGAGGATGACCACATGGTCACCGCAATCGACGTGCGGAGTGTAGCTCGGCTTGTGCTTGCCGCGCAGGATGTTGGCGACGATCGACGCAAGGCGGCCGACGACCAGCCCTTCCGCGTCGATCACGTGCCACTTCTTCTCGACCTCCGCCGGCTTGGCCGACTTGGTGGTCTTCAACAGCGCCTTCATGGGCGTTCGACCTTTTCTTGTGATGTCAGGTTGTGATGTCAGGATAGCGCAGCCCGTCAGGCTTCGCCGTCGCCGCGCTAATCGCGGCAGAACGCCCTAAAGTCAAGCAAAACAGCGCGTTTCTCCACTGGTAT